>QILX01000043.1 GCA_003232175.1 Hyphomicrobiales bacterium
TTCCGCCTCTGCCGGGGTTTCGGGGGTTGCCGGTTCGGTCATGGGCGCTTCCGCCTCAGGAGCCGGCGCCATTTCCGCGGCGGGCGCGGCCATGGCTTCATCCACCGGCAGATCCGGCGCGTCCGGCGATTGTTCTTTCAAAAACAAAACCAGATCGGCGCGTTGGTTATCGCGTTTGACGCCGGCAAAAGCCATGGAAGTGCCGGAGAGATAGCCCTTGGGGTTTGCCAAGAAATCATTCAGGACCTCATAGGTCCACACACCGCCGTCCGTGGCGCTGGCTTTCATGGCGGCGGAATAGTTGAACCCGGCGATTGCCGCCATCTGGCGGCCGACAATGCCGAAGAGATTTGGACCGACCTTGTTGGCACCGCCATCATTCATGGTATGGCAGGCGGCGCATTTTTTTGCCTGACTGGCGCCTTTGCCGGCATCCGCGCCCGCCAGCATTGCGGCCAGGGTCACTTGCGGTTCGGATTCGGCGGCGGTGTCCTGACCGCCGCTCGCGGCATCAGGCAATTCGACCTTGTAACCCGGCACATCGGGTTTGGGCGAGGAATACAAATAATCGGCGACAATGCCCAGGCTCATGATCAGGAGGACGGTTCCGAGTACGGCACCGGCGATTTTGTTCAATTCAAATGTGTTCATCAGCGACGAGGTTCCAATTTGGGCCAGAGTCTGGCTATAAGCGCCACAAGCTTAAAATCGCGATATCTAACATCGCCATAACGTCAACGACGGCGCAAAACAACCCAATCGCGAATTTGGCGCAAAACTACATGACCCACACGCCTAATGGCAACCACCGAAAGAGCCCAAAATCGAATGAAACCCCCTGGAAGCTTTAGATGACCAAATCCACACGTCTCATGGTGATGATCCCCGCCCGGCGCGGCGCCACAAGGTTGCCTGATAAACCACTGGCGCAGATCGCCGGCGAGCCGATGATTGTCCATGTCTGGCGGCGGGCGATGGAGGCTGATCTGGGGCCAGTGATTGTCGCCACGGACGATGATGAAATCGTGGCGAGCATAGCCGCTGTCGGGGGCCGCGCCGTTCTGACCGACCCTGGCCACCCCAGCGGGTCCGACCGGATTTTCGAGGCCCTTCAAATCGTTGACCCTGACGGGCAGGTGCAGATTGTCGTCAATCTCCAGGGCGATCTGCCAAATCTTGAGCCGGCCCATATTCGCCGCTGCGCCGCGCTGGTCCTGCAGGGTGGAGTTGATATTGGCACCCTGGTCGCCGAGATCCACGATGAAACCGAGCGCAACGATCCATCGGTGGTAAAAGCCATCACGGATTTCGAGGAGGGCGCCGACGAAGCCCGGGCGCTTTATTTTACCCGCGCCACAGCACCCACAGGTGAGGGCCCCCTGTGGCATCATATTGGCATTTACACTTACACCAAGGCAGCATTGACCCGATTCGTTTCCCTGCCCCCCTCGGGGCTTGAGCGGCGCGAAAAGCTCGAACAACTCAGAGCCCTTGAAGCCGGCATGGTCATCCGCGTCGCCCGCGTTGACACCGTTCCGATCGGCGTCGATACTCCCGCCGACCTCGACACCGCCCGCGCGGCATTCGCAAAAACCCACGGAAAATGAACTCAACAAACACGGGCTGGATACCGCACGGCGCCTACAGTTCCGATTGACGGCGGTGCCGGCCCGAGCGCCCAACTCCCATCCAGGAATTCCACAATATGACAGATCCGGTCAAAACGATTGTATTTCAGGGCGAGGCGGGCGCCAACTCCCACATTGCCTGCCTGGAGGCCTGTCCTGACTTCGAACCAAGCCCGCGCGACACCTTCGAGGACGCCTTGGGCGCTGTCGCCGGGGGCGAGGCGCATTTTGCCATGATCCCGATCGAAAATTCGATTGCCGGCCGGGTTGCCGATATTCATCATCTGCTACCCCAGTCCGGGCTTTATATCGTCGGGGAGCATTTTTTGCGGGTGCGCCACCAGCTTCTGGTCCGTGCCGGGGTGACGCTGGATACCCTGACCTCGGTTCACAGCCACGTCCATGCCCTGGGTCAGTGCCGAGATGTCGTTCGCGAGCTTGGTCTGAAACCGGTGGTTGCCGCCGATACCGCCGGATCGGCCCGATGGGTAGCCGAGGAAGGCGACGAGACCACCGGATCAATCGCCACTGGCCTTGCGGCCGAGGTCTATGGCCTGGATATCTTGCGGGAGGATATCGAGGATGCGGACCACAACACGACCCGATTTGTCATTCTGGCCGCCAAACCCGACGATGCAGGCCCGGACGAGGGACCGATTATCACCAGTTTTGTTTTCCGGGTGCGCTCAGTGCCGGCGGCGCTTTACAAAGCCCTTGGCGGCTTTGCCACCAATGGCGTCAACATGTCCAAGCTGGAAAGCTACATGGTGGGAGGCAGTTTTTCCGCCGCTCAATTCTACGCCGATATCGAAGGCCACCCCGCTGACCGTCCGGTCGGCCTGGCGCTCGAGGAGCTTGGGTTTTTCTCCAGCGAAATCAAAATCCTCGGCGCCTACAAAGCCAGCCCGCTACGCGCCAAAATCGAAGCGGAACACCAGGGCGTGCGGTCCATTCTGGGTGCCGCCAACCCTAAGCGGTGACCTGTGAGCGCGATTATATGCTTCCCCTCGCGCCTGCTCGTGGATGGATCGTGCGCTGGTCGCTGGCGGGTTTGGGCCCGAGCCAGCCTGATTTGGCCGCCTCCATAAACAAACCCTCGGGGCCATAATTTAGATGATAGAGAATCTCGTTCAATGATGCATTTCGCTTGCAGAGAATAAATATGGAGCCGCCGCCGGCGGGCCAGGATCCGATTCTCAGGTGCAATTGTTCATTTTTTTCCACATATCGGGGTCGTGGCCCTCGGGGACATTGGCGCAAGGGTCATCGCCGCCATAGCCTCGAAGAGCTTGTTGTAGCGGGTGATTTGCACTTCGGTCAGCAGGTCGGGGGTCGAAAGGTGGGTTGAAAGGTGAATGAAGCGCAAATTGCGATAACTTCGGTAAATCTCGTCGAGACTCTTTGACAAGATCTCCGCCGTCACTTCCCGGGACCGAAATTTTGCCTCAAGTTTCCTTTCCAGGGCGATGAGGTTTTCACCTTCGGCACTCGCGTCGGCTTTCAGTTGCGCATAGACCGCTTCAATGGCGCTGATCTGCCCGGGGGTTAGCGGGATCTGGTCCTTCAGCTCCAGCAGATGCGCCGGCCCGGGCACACCGTTCAGCTCCGCTGACCTGGCCATCCCCCAGCCGCCACCGCGACGGAGTTCGGCGATATCGTCCGGCGAAAGGCTCTTGATATCGAAATTCTCCTGCCCGGCATATCTGGATACCGGCGCGTCCTGGGCGGCGCTGGAAGACTGGGCAACCGCGAAGCCAAATGTGGCGATGACGGCCAAAACCGCGACGCCGCTGATTTTTCCAATTGTTGGGATCCTCAAAATCATTCCTCCATTTCATCTGAGGGGTTTGTTGCCATGAGGAGAAGTCTATGAACATGATTACGATCATGTTCGCAAATCTGTTTCAATCGCTGGCAAAATATGCGGCCAATTCGATCACGGTGCGGCAAGGCGGATATCTTTTTCACGTCGAAGACCCGGTTTCAGCGCTTTTTCTGGTTGAGGCCGGAGAGCTTGCCCTGGTTCGCGATCAGCAAGACGGTTCGACCATTGTGCTCAACCGGGTGCAATCGGGGGCAATTGTCGCCGAAGCCTCGATATATTCAGACCGTTACCATTGCGCCTGCATCGGCGAAAAGACGTCGCGGCTTTTGTGTCTGCCCATTGCAGGTGTCAGGAAACTTCTCGCCAATGACCGGGATATCTCACTGCTCTGGGCCGCATATCTGGCCACGGAGTTGCAAAAAACACGAGCCCGTTGCGAAATTCTGAGCCGCAACAAAGTTTCCGAACGCCTGGCTGGCTGGCTGGCATGGAACGGACCTTTGCCGCCTAAAGGCCGGTGGAAAACTCTCGCCGCCGAGATTGGCGTGTCTCCGGAGGCTTTGTATCGGGAAATCAAGCGGCAGACAAAAAGCAAAAGGGGTTGACCGCCGCCATTCCCCTAATATCATTTTGACGATGCCTCAGATCACAATCGATCTTCAGAAGTTGAGGGACTTGATTGTCCGGCACCTGGGCACATTTGCGGCTGTCAGCATATTGGCTTCCGGTCTTGCACACGGCCAGCAGGCCGGCATCCCGGCGGCGGTGAACGGCGAACCGGCGGATATCGTCGGCGCGCCGCTGGATGGGATGGATTTTGAGAGCCTTTCGCTCTTTCGCCTCGGCCGCTCGGTTTTT
>QILX01000292.1 GCA_003232175.1 Hyphomicrobiales bacterium
CGCCCTGCATCAGCTCGACGCGCTGATCGAAAATGACTCTACGCTGATCGTTCATCACGTCGTCATATTTCAGCAGGTTTTTGCGGATGTCAAAATTGCGCGCTTCAACCTTGCGCTGGGCTTTTTCAAGCGCCTTGTTGACCCAGGGGTGGACAATGGCCTCCCCCTCTTCCAGGCCCAGGCGCTGGAGCACGCTGTCCATGCGCTCAGAGCCGAATATGCGCATCAGGTCATCTTCAAGACTGAGGAAAAAGCGCGATTCACCGGGATCGCCCTGGCGGCCCGAGCGGCCGCGAAGCTGATTGTCGATGCGCCGGCTTTCATGACGCTCGGTGCCAAGCACCAAAAGCCCGCCGGCATCCAGGACCGCCTGCCGGTATTCGGCGATTTCGGCCTTGATGGATTCTATTTTGGCATCCTTTTTCGGCCCGTCTTCCATGTCGCCGGTCTCGGTTTCGACACGCATGTCCAGATTACCGCCAAGCTGAATATCGGTGCCCCGGCCAGCCATGTTGGTGGCGATGGTGATGGCGCCGCGCGCCCCGGCCTGACCGATGATATGGGCTTCCTGCTCGTGATAGCGGGCATTGAGCACGTTGTGCGGGATTTTATCTTTCTCGAGGCGTTCGGCCAGACGTTCGGATTTATCAATCGATGTGGTGCCGACAAGAATGGGCTGGCCCCGCTCATGGCAATCCTTGATCAGCTTGATGATCGCGATGACCTTTTCGCCATCGGTTCGATAGACCTCATCGTCGGCATCGATACGGGCGACGTCCAGATTGGTTGGAATTTCCAGCATGTCGAGCTTGTAGATATCGAAGAACTCGTCCGCTTCGGTGGCCGCGGTGCCGGTCATGCCGGCCAGCTTGTCGTAAAGGCGGAAATAATTCTGGAACGTCACCGAGGCAAGCGTCTGATTTTCCGGTTGGATGGTGCAGTCTTCCTTGGCTTCCAGCGCCTGATGCAGGCCTTCGGAGTAGCGCCGTCCTTCCATCATCCGGCCGGTGAACTCATCGATGATGATCACCTGGTCGTTCTGGACAATGTAGTCCTTGTCGCGCTGAAAAAGCTGGTGGGCTTTGAGGCCCTGATTGACATGGTGCACCACCGAGACATTCTCGACGTCATAAAGGCTGTCGCCCTTGAGCATATCGGCATCTTTGAGCATTTGCTCTATATGCTCGTTGCCGGCTTCGGTCAGGGTCGCAGAACGGGTTTTTTCATCGACTTCGTAGTCTTCGGGCACCAGCAGCGGAATGAACTTGTTGATCGTGACATAGAGTTCAGACTTGTCTTCAACCGCGCCGGAAATGATCAGCGGCGTGCGGGCTTCGTCAATGAGGATTGAATCGACTTCGTCGACAATGGCGAAATTGTGCCCGCGCTGGACCATCTGTTCCAGCTGGTATTTCATATTGTCGCGCAAATAATCAAAGCCCAGCTCGTTATTGGTGCCGTAGGTGACATCGCAGGCATAAGCAGCAAGCCGGCCCTCGTCGTCCAGGCCATGGGTGATGCAGCCGACCGTCAGGCCGAGAAATTCGTAAACCTGCCCCATCCAGGCGGCATCACGCTGGGCCAGGTAGTCATTGACGGTGACGACATGTACGCCCTTGCCGGAGAGCGCATTGAGGTAGACGGCCAGGGTGGCGACAAGGGTTTTGCCCTCGCCAGTTTTCATTTCGGCGATCTGACCGTCATGCAGCACCATGCCGCCTATGAGCTGCACATCGAAATGGCGTTGCTCCAGGGTGCGTTTACCGGCCTCGCGCACCGTGGCGAATGCTGGTACCAGAAGGTCGTCTAATTTGGCGCCGTCGGTGATCTGACGGCGAAAATCTTCTGTTCGCGCCCTGATCTGCTCGTCCGAGAGCGCGGCAATCTCTGGCTCAAGAGCATTTATCTCTGCGACCTGAGGCAGGTAGGCTTTGTGTTTTCGGTCGTTGGGCGAGCCAAAAAGCTTTTGTGTAAAATTTCCCAGACCCAGCATGAATTTCAACCTTGATACGCGCGGGTTATTTGTGGGGGTGAGGCCGGACTTGCCTCAAAAGGGTATCTCAGCACGCGCCTGGGAGAGAGACCCGAGCCAACAGATAAGTGGCGACCCAATTGTTGTCAACGAAACCCGCGCAGATGGCGGAGTTTCATTGATATTTGGTAAAGGCCGCTGTTAGGGTTTACCTGAAAAACTTCTTTGCCTTTATGTACCGAAGCGCCTAGTTTGCGCCAAATTTGGCGTCTTCATGAGATGCCTGGTTGCATCCAAGGATCGACGGACACCTTTATGAGGCGTGTTTGGTGTCCATGAAATCCAAACGCCCGCGTGTTGCGGGAGAATGTTAAGGAGTCCCGATATGTTTCGACCCCTACCCGCCGCAATTGGTGCGGTGGCCCTGATACTGTCCACCCAGCCGGTGCTGGCGGATGACGTGTCCGCGGCCAATGCCGAGCCGGTTGACAAGACGATTGTGGTTGTCACCGTCAACGGTTCGCCCATCACGACCGGCGATGTCAGCTACGCCAGCGAATTTCTTGGTCCCCGCCTGGCGCAGGTGCCCGAGCAGTTCAGGGGCCGGGTCATTATGGATATTCTGGTCGACCGCAAGCTCTTCGCCGGTCTGGGGCGCAAGGGCGATGTGCAAAGCCGGCAAGCCTACAAGGATCGCTTGGCGTTCCTGACCGAAGAGGCGCTGCGAGATATCTTCATCGAAGAGGTGATGAATTCCGAGATTGATGAAGCAGAGATCAAGGCACGATACGAAGAAGAAGTCGCCAAAATGCCAAAAACCGAAGAAATGCGGGCCCGCCATGTTTTGCTGAAGACCGAAGATGAGGCCAAGGCCGTTGTCGCGGACGCCCGTGGCGGAGCTGATTTTGCCGAATTGGCCAAAACCAAATCCACCGG
>QILX01000260.1 GCA_003232175.1 Hyphomicrobiales bacterium
TGAAAAATAAATCTGGGTGACCTCACCCAGTGCCTCGCTGATATTGACCGTACCCTCAAAAGCGAAATTTTTCTCTTCAGTCGGTAACATGTCTTCGGGCCGAATGCCGACATTCACCTTGAGGCCTTTGTCGGCTTGGGCTGTCGGGATGCTGGTGGAGATGGTTCCACCGCCCCGGGCCAGACTCACTTTGGTGGATTTGCCGGTACCGGTGATTTCTCCGGCCATCAGATTCATCGCCGGCGAGCCGATGAATTGGGCGACGAATTCATTTTTTGGACGCTCATAAAGCTCAAGCGGTGTGCCGACCTGGGCGATGCCTTTGTTGGCCAGAACCACGATACGGCTCGCCAGCGTCATCGCCTCGACCTGGTCATGGGTGACATAGACCATGGTGGAATTGGGCATCGATTCCTTGAGCTGGGCTATCTCGATGCGGGTTGCGACGCGTAAGGCGGCGTCAAGGTTGGAAAGCGGCTCGTCGAACAGGTAGACCTTGGGGTCGCGGACAATTGAACGCCCGATCGCCACCCGTTGGCGCTGACCGCCGGACAGCGCCTTGGGCAGCCGGTCCAGATACTCCGTCAGTTGCAGGGTCTGCGCCGCCTTGTTCACCGCCTCATCTATCTCCGCTTTGGATTTTTTGGCCAGCTTCAGCGCGAAGGACATATTGTCGCGCACCGTCATATGGGGATAAAGCGCGTAGGACTGGAAAACCATGGCGATGCCGCGCAGGGCGGGGGGCACGTTATTCATCAACTCGCCATCAATGAAAAATTCGCCGGCACTTATGCTTTCAAGTCCGGCGATCATGCGCAGAAGTGTCGATTTTCCGCAGCCCGACGGGCCGACAAACACAATCAGCTCGCCGGTTTCGATGTCCAGATCGATGTGCTTGAGCACCTCGACCGTGCCGCCATAGGTCTTGGCGACATCAACCAGCTTCAATTCGCTCATGTCTTGCGCTCCCAAAATAACATTGGCCGTCTTGAGGCGTTCGTCATTTGACCGAACCGGCCAGAAGGCCACGCACCAGGTATTTCTGCATCATGAAGAACACCGCCAGCGGCACCGAGATCGATACGAAGGCCGAAGTCGCCAGAATCTCCCAATTGCCACCCCTTGTGCCTAAAAGCTCGACAATCTGCTTGGTCATCACGGTGGTTTCACCGGTGGCGTCGATGAGGAACACCAGGGCCACCAGCAGGTCGTTCCAGGTCCACAGGAACTGGAAGATGGCGAAGGAGGCCAGGGCGGGAAACGAGAGGGGAAGAATGATCTTGATGAAAATCTGGAATTCCGTCGCGCCGTCGACCCTGGCGTTTTCGATGATGTCGCGCGGCAGCCCGACCATGTAATTTCGCAACAGATAGATGGCGAGCGGCAGCCCAAAGCCGGTATGGGCGAGCCAGACGCCAAGATACCCCTTTCCAATGCCGATTTCGTTGTGGACCTTGAGCAATGGTATAAGCGCCAGCTGCAACGGCACCACCAGAAGCCCGACGATCGCGGCGATCAGCAGCGCCCGCCCGGGGAAATCCATCCAGGCAAGGGCGTAAGCGGCAAAGGCCGCCACCAGTATCGGAATGATCGTCGCCGGAATGGTCACCGTCAGCGTATTGAAAAACGCCTTGGCCATGCCCTCGCTGTTTTCGGGGTCAAGCAGCACGTTGCGGTAATTGTCGAGGGTAAACTTTGGCGGCGCCTTGGCGGTCACAAAGACCCGCTGGCCGCGTTTGCCGGTGAATTCCTCGGCATTCTGCATGCGGTAATCGCCATTGGCCTGAACGGTGACCGTGCCGCCTTTGCGTAAATCGGCGGTGTCCCCGGCGCTAAAGGCGTCGATGTCTCTTGATGAAACACCAAAGACGCTGATTTCCGCCTCGCCGGCCACGCCAAACAAATTGCCCTCAATGACATAGACGCCATCTTGCTGTGCCTGGGTATCAGGTGCGGCGGTTCGCAAGGTCAGGTTTTGAACCGACGGGAAGGCTGCTTTCCACCACCCGGATGTGGCGATCTGGTCCGAGGTTCTGAACGAAGACACCAGAAGGCCCACGGTGGGGAAAAGCCACAACAGGACCAAAGCCACCACCGAAATATGAACCGCCCAGGTGAGCGAGGATTTTGTACCCATGATATTGCCCATGATCCCGCCCCCTCAGCGCATTTCTTTGCGCGCGTTGTAAACGTTCCACACCAGGATCGGCGTCACCAGCAGCATGATGATCATGGCGCTGGCCGAGCCCACCCCCCAGTCATTGGCGCGGAACAATTTGTCGTACATGTAGTTGGCCAGAACCTGGGTTTCCCACTGGCCGTTGGTCATGGCGAAAACGATGTCGAAGACCTTCAGCACGACAATGGTGATGGTGGTCCAGACCACGACAATGGTGCCCATGATCTGGGGCACCTTGATCTTGAAGAAGACCTGTAATGGGTTGGCGCCGTCGATAATGGCGGCCTCGATGGTCTCCTCGGGGATACCGCGCAACGCGGCGGAAAGGATGACCATGGCAAAGCCGGTCTGGATCCACACCAGCACCGCCATGAGCAGGAAGCTGTTCCAGATCGGCGTTGTCAGCCAGGTCTGCGGCTCCAATCCGCCGAAGAAGAGGTAAAGGGCGTTCAGAACGCCGATCTGTTCCTGTTCGACTGGCCTTGCGTCGTAAACCAGCTTCCAGATCACCGCGGCGCCGACAAAGGAAATCGCCATCGGCATGAAAATCAGCGATTTGGCGATATTGCCCCAGGAAATCCGGTCGGTGAGCTGAGCCGCCAGAAGACCGAAAGCCGTCGACAGCGCTGGCACGACAATGAGCCACAGCATGTTGTTGCGCAAAGCCTCCCAGAATTTCGGCTCGGCGAACATCTGGTTGTAGTTGTCCAGGCCGACAAAGACAGGCGCTCGGTCAAGGACAGGCGCAAAGTCTCCACCACCGGGTAGGCAAGATAGAGCCCAAGCGCAGCCAGGGCGGGGAAGAGAAACAGCCAGGGCCGGACGATATTGGCCAGATTGATATTACGTCCGGCATTGGGCCCACGGGCCGGGAACAGCACATTGTCGAGAAACTGGTTCGACAGGTAATAATAGCTGATACAGCCGCCGACGCCGACAATGATGGTCAGCAATCCCTGAATGGCCGGATTCATGCGAACCTCCCCTGAATGGTCCCCGTTGTTCGGAAAACCCGGTTAAAAAACCGGGTTTTCCGTTGGCTGGTAGCGGTAGCCTATTTCAGCGCATCCCAGGAGGCCTGGATTTCCTTGGCCACATCGGCGGCGGGCTTGCCGCCGGCGTAATCCACCATGCCGGTCCAGA
>QILX01000102.1 GCA_003232175.1 Hyphomicrobiales bacterium
ACTGGGCCGCATCGGCGATGACCAGCATGTCATGGCGGGCGGCAAGGGCATTGATGGATTTGTAATCCGCGGGCTGACCGAAGAGATCGACCGCCAAAACGGCGGCGGGGCGAAGCCGGCCTTCTGAGACAATCTGGGCGATCTTGGCCTCAAGGTTGGCCACCGAAATATTGAAACTGTCACGCTCGCAATCGACAAAGACCGGCGTCGCCCCGGCCAGAACCGCGACTTCTGCGGTGGCGGTGAACGTGAAGGCCGGCATGAAGACCGCGTCCCCTTCCCCAATCCCCCGGGCCAAAAGGGGGATGAAAAGGGCTTCCGTGCCGCTGGAGACGCCGATGGCATGGGCGACACCGCTATAGTCGGCAAGGCGCTGCTCAAGCTCCTCGATGACCGGCCCCATGACATAGCGGCCGCTGGTGACCACGTCATGAATGGCCGCCGAGGCCTTGGCGCCGATCCGGGTGTATTGTGATTTCAGATCGATAAACGCGATGGGCGCTTTATCGATGTTTTCAGCCGCCACATCGCTCGCGGATGTCGAGGAAGAGCTGCTAAGCTCACGCGAGCGGCCCAATACCGCGCCACCGAGCTGATTCATTGAGCATTCCTTGCACTATCGCGGTATATTTTCGCGGTGTTCCCCCCGGAATACCGGTCCCGGATGACCTTCGCGGTACATAACAGTTTGCCTCTTTCGCACAACATCACCCCCATGTCACGGCCTTTAGTGAGGGTGTAATGTTCAACAATTGCAACGATTTGTCGCATGTAACGGAGAACATTGACTTCCCAGCGGCACAAATATAGGTTTCGCCACGCCTCTCGATAGCCCTTTGCGCGCCCGAGACGCCGCCGGTCACATGATGGCCGGGGGTCAACATTCGCCAGCGAGTTTCGCCCGCGGATGGTTTTGCGCTATTGGAGTATTGCCGGGGCCAGGTCCAAAGACCAGCAATCGGGAATAGTCATGTTTGACACTCTGTCGACCCGTCTTGGCGGCATATTCGACAAACTGACCCGCCGTGGCGCGCTGCGGGAAAGTGATGTCGAGGAGGCTTTACGCGAGGTGCGCCGGGCCCTGCTCGAGGCCGATGTCGCCCTGCCCGTTGCCCGCGATTTTATTGCCGCGGTCAAGGAACGCGCAACAGGCCATGAGGTTCTGAGGTCGGTCACGCCGGGACAGATGGTGGTGAAGATCGTTCACGACCATCTGGTTGAGGTTCTTGGCGGCGAAGATGCGCCGCTGAACCTGAATGTCGCGGCGCCGGCAATCATCATGATGGTCGGCCTTCAGGGCTCGGGCAAGACCACAACCACCGCCAAAATCGCCAAACGGCTGGCTGAACGGGAGAAAAAGCGGGTGCTCATGGCCTCGCTGGATGTACGCCGGCCCGCGGCCCAGGAGCAACTCCGGGTGCTTGGCGAGCAGGTTGGCATCGATACCTTGCCGGTGGTTGCGGGGCAGGACCCGGTCGCCATCGCTGCCCGCGCCACCGAGGCGGCCCGGCTGGGCGGTTTCGACGTGGTGATGCTGGACACCGCCGGGCGGCTGCATGTCGATGAGGCGCTGATGGCCGAAATGGCTGAGATCAGGGAGGTTTCGAGCCCCCACGAGACCCTGCTGGTCGCTGATGCCCTGACCGGTCAGGACGCGGTCAACGTCGCCCGCGCCTTCGCTGATACCGTCGGTCTTACCGGCATCGTGCTCACTCGCATCGATGGCGACGCCCGAGGCGGCGCGGCGCTCTCGATGCGGTCTGAAACCGGCCAGCCGATCAAACTTGTCGGCACTGGCGAGAAGCTTGAAGACCTTGAAGACTTCCATCCCCAGCGTATTGCGGGCCGCATCCTGGGCATGGGCGATGTCGTCTCCCTGGTGGAGCGGGCCGCCGAGACCCTTGATGTCGAAAAAGCGGAACGCATCGCCGCCAAGATGAAGAAGGGCAGCTTCGACCTTGAAGACCTTTCCGAACAATTGGGCCAGATGAAAAAGCTCGGCGGCATGTCAAGCGTCATGAACATGCTGCCCGGTATCGGCAAGATGAAAAAGCAGATGGCCGGCGCCAATATCGACGACGGCGTGATCGGCCGCCAGCAGGCGATCATATCATCGATGACACCCAAGGAACGCCAGAACCCAAAGGTGCTGAATGCCAGCCGCAAGAAGCGCGTGGCGGCAGGTTCCGGCACGACGGTTCAGGAGATCAACAAGCTGGTCAAGATGCATCGCCAAATGGCCGACATGATGAAAAAGCTTGGCAAGCGCGGCGGGCTTGGCGGCATGTTCGGCGGCGCCATGCCGTCACCCCAGGATATTGCCGGCGCCATGCCGCCGGGAATGTCGCCCATGCCCCAGATGCCCCCAGGAGGTTCGCCGCCCGGTGGACTGAAAGGACTGCCCGGTCTGCCCGGCACCTCAAAAGGCATTTTGCCGGGGCTGCCAGGATTTGGCTCGAAGAATAAGTAGAAACTTTTGACAAAATTTCCCAAAACTTTTCCAGAATTCCAAACCCCAGAATTCCAAACCAGAGGATACCTCTAAAATGGCACTAAAACTCAGGCTTGCCCGCGGCGGATCAAAAAAACGGCCCTATTACCGTATTGTCGTCGCCGATGTGCGCAGCCCGCGGGATGGCCGGTTCATTGAGCGATTGGGGACCTACAACCCATTGCTCGCAAAGACCGATGAAACCCGTGTCACGCTCAATTCCGAGCGCATCACCTATTGGCTCTCCAAGGGCGCCAAGCCGACCGACCGAGTACTGCGTTTTCTCGATGCCGCCGGTATGATGAAGCGCGATGCGCGCAACAATCCCAACAAAGCCAAACCGGGTAAAAAGGCCCTGGAACGTCTTGAGGAACAGCGCCAGGCGGCGGAAAACAGCAAGGC
>QILX01000334.1 GCA_003232175.1 Hyphomicrobiales bacterium
ATTGAAATGCCAAGAATGTTGGCAGCATGGGTCCGGTTGCCGATGCAGTGATCCAGGGTCTCCAGGATCAAATCGCGTTCGACATCGGCAACGGTGCGCCCGACGAGTTTTCGGGCCGCAGTCTCCGCCGTCGATACAGCATGTAGGGCCAGGCTCCCAGTGCCGGACAGGTTTTCGCCGACATGAGCGCCATCAGGGGTGCGAAGGGCGTCGATACCGATTTCCGCGCCGGTGCTCAGCAACACGGCCCGGTGCAGGGTATTCTCCAGCTCGCGAACATTGCCCGGCCAGCGCTCCGCCATCAACTGCCGACGGACATCAGGGGATATCGGCTTTTTCGGCAGGCAATTGGCGTCGGCGTATTTTTCGGCAAAGTGTTCCGCAAGGGCAATAATGTCCTGGGGCCGGTCGCGCAGCGGTGGTATTTTGAGATTGACTACATTGAGCCGGTAGAGCAGATCCTCGCGGAACTTACCCTCTCGCACCGCTTCGCTGAGATTGCGGTTCGAGGTGGCGACGACCCTTATATCCACTGGCACCGGGCGGTTGCCGCCAACCCGGTCGATGATACGTTCCTGAAGCGCCCGCAGGAGTTTGGCCTGCATGCGCCCGTCCATCTCGGAGATTTCATCAAGCAGTAGCGTGCCTGAGCTGGCCTCTTCGAATTTGCCGATACGCCGGGCTATGGCGCCGGTGAACGCTCCTTTTTCGTGGCCGAACAACTCGCTTTCCAGCAAATTGTCGGGGATGGCAGCGCAGTTGACCGAAACAAATGGCTTGTCGGCGCGGGTCGATTTGCGGTGCAGATGACGGGCCATCACCTCCTTGCCGGTGCCGCTTTCGCCGGTGATGAGGACCGAGGCGTTTGAGCCGGCAATCTGGTTGGCGAGGGCGACAACGGCCGCCATGGCATCGTCACGGCAAATCAGCGAATGGCTGTCGGCGGTGATGGCCTCAAGCACCGCGGCAATCAGGTCGGCGTCGGGGGGGAGCGGAATATACTCTTTTGCCCCGGCACGAATGGCACGTACCGCGGCCTGGGCATCGTTAGCGACACCGCAGGCGACCACAGAAATATGGATACGCTCGGCTTCAAGACGGGCGATAAAATCGGTGACATCCAGGATTACATCGATCATCACCAGGTCGGCGCCGCGACCTGAACGCAAGGTTTTCAGCGCCATATCCACAGATTCGGCATGGACGACCTTGGCACCGCGGTTCATCGCTATGCGCGTTGCGCTCGACAATTCGCCGTTCAGAGTTCCTACGATCATCACCCGCATAATTTTTCTCCTGTATTCCAGCTAAAATTTCTAGTTTCGATCATGTTTGATGATCTCTGTCATGGTGATGCCCAGCTTGTTTTCGACCTGTACAACCTCACCGCGCGCGATAAGGCGGTTGTTGACGAATATGTCGATAGCTTCACCGACCTTGCGGTCCAGTTCGATCACCGCGCCCTCATCGAGTTTCAACAACTCGGAGACCTCGACTTCGGTATGACCAAGGATCGCTGAAATCTGGACCGGCACATCGTATACGGCCTCAAGTTCGGTGGCCTGGCGGTCGGCCTCCTTGTCGCCGGTTTCCGCTACCGGCGCCGCATTGGCCTCTTCGGTGAGGTCTTCCAGCTCGACGTCTTTGGTGCCTTTACTATCGTCCATCTTCTAGGCTCCCGTTTCGTTTGACTGCTGCCGCTCGCTGCCGGCATCGGAAAAATTGAATTCCAGATTGTCCTGTGCCGCCGAACCAGCCCGGCGGTCGCTTGCGGTCTGGACGGTGTATCCATGCGCGGCCAGGCAGTCGTCGATGTGCTTGGTCAGGTCTTCAAGGCTGCGTTCGGTGGCGCCGGTTACCCATTCGATACGGCAATCGGCCATATGATCGGCCCCACCGGTTACCCGGATGCCGCCTTCAAAACCAATGCGGTTGGCGATTTCAGACACTCGGGAGGTGATTGCGGGTTTAAGATTTTCATGCACGGTTATGTGCAGCATGTGCGCGCCGGTCATCTGCTTCAAGGTAGTTTCAATGACCGGATCGACAACGCAAAGCGGATCGTTGTGCAGCGCATCTCCGGCTAATTTCCCGGCCAGGGCCCGGGCCAAGCACGCCGCATCGTGCAGAATACTCGTTTCGATTTTCGCCATGTCACCGCGCAGTCCGGCGGTTTGGGCAACCAGGGATTCCAGAGTAGCCACGATGCGGGCCTCATTGGACTGGCAGGCCTCTTCTGTCGCTCTTGCGTAACCGGCGGTTTCGGCCTGCTCTCGAATGCGGCTCATTTCATCGTCAGTCCAAACCCTGGGCGGTGGCTTCAGCTCGTCGAAATCAGACCTTGGTTTGCCCGCGTCATCGACAAGGGAGACAAATTCGTATGGTGCAAGACCAGTCATTTTCATCAATACACCAGCTCATCTTCGCCCTTGTTCGAGGCGAGAACAATTTCGCCCTTGGCGGCGAGATCCTTGGCCACGTTGACCATCAGTGTCTGCGTTTCATCGACATCGGAAAGACGGACCGGTCCCATGACATCCATGTCTTCCTTCAGCATCTTGCCAGCACGTTCGGACATGTTGGCGAAGAAGAAGTCGCGCATGGCGTCCGAGGCCCCTTTCAAGGCGATGGACAACCGGTCGCGTTCGACGTTTCTGAGCAGGGTCTGGGCGCTGCCCGGGTCGAGCTTGCCAAGATCATCGAAAGTGAACATCAAACTCTTGATGCGCTCGGCAGATTCGCGATTGCCCTCCTCCAGTGTGGTGAGAAATCGGCTCTCGGTCTGTCGGTCGAAATTGTTGAAGATTTCAGCCATTTGCTCATGGGCATCACGTCGGCTGGTCTGAGCCAGGTTGGACATAAATTCCGAACGCAACGTGTCCTCGACCTTGTC
>QILX01000199.1 GCA_003232175.1 Hyphomicrobiales bacterium
TTGTCGCCACCGGAACCACCGGTACGCTGCTTGGCGAGATGGTGCCTGAGCTGAGCATTCAGCGGCTTAAAAGCGGCCCCCTTGGAGGCGATCAGCAGATTGGAGCCAGAATCGCCGAAGGCCGACTGGATATGTTGTTCTTTTTTGTCGATCCCATGACGCCATTACCACATGATGTTGACGTCAAGGCGCTGACGCGGCTGGCGATCTTGTACAATCTGCCCATGGCGTTGAGCCGGTCCACAGCGGAATATCTGGTCGCTTCACCGCTGTTTGGCAGTGACTTTGACCCCGCCGTTCGGGATTATTCGCCCCATATCGATCGCATACTGGAAAACGCCATGGAGCATTTTGACGAGTAAGATAATTTCGTTCCCAAGGGTGATCGGCCCCTCGCATTTGTCGACCGGGCTGGCTTGACTGGGCGAGCGGTCTGTTCGATCACAACATCTGAACACAATTGCCAGAAAGGCGGGTCGCAATGAAGCTGGACCGGATCGAAGATGCCATTTCAGCTATCGCCGCAGGTGAGATGGTCGTGGTTGTTGATGACGATGACCGCGAAAACGAAGGCGATCTGATCATGGCCGCATCGGCGGCAACGCCGAAACAGGTCGCTTTCATGATCCGTCATACCAGCGGCATTCTCTGTGCCCCGCTGACCGCCGGCGAGGCTCAACGTCTGCGCCTCGACCCAATGGTGCCGACCAACGACGCCCCGCTGGCGACGGCGTTTACGGTTTCGGTTGACTACCGGTTCGGGCTGACCACGGGAATTTCGGCGGAAGAGCGGTGCAATACGGTGCGGGCCCTGGCCAATGGCAATGCCGGCAGCGGCGACTTTGTCCGCCCCGGGCATGTGTTTCCTCTTGTCGCCCGTGAGGGCGGAGTGCTTATGCGCACCGGCCATACCGAAGCTGCCGTTGATCTTGCCAGGCTGGCAGAGCTTCCCCAGGTCGGGCTTCTGGCTGAACTCGTCAATGATGACGGCACCATGCAGCGCGGCGCCCAGGTGGCGGATTTTGCGCAAAAGCACGCTTTACGCATTATCTCTGTCGCCGATATCGTCGCCTACCGTCAGCGCCGCGAGCAATTGGTTGAGCGGATTGCGGAATTTCCGGTCGACACCCGTATCGGCCCGGCGCGCGGGCTGGTCTATTCGACCCCCTTCGACGATATCCATCACTTGGCGCTGGTTTTCGGCGATATTTCGGCCCATGAAAATGGCGATGGCGTTGTCACGCGTTTGCATCGCGAAAACGTCGTTGAAGATGTATTCGGGCAAAGCGCCATGCTCGATATCGCCCTTGACCGCATCGCTGCCGCCGGGCAGGGCGTTCTGGTCTACTTACGCGAAGGCGGCGCCGGCGTGCCGGCCATGGGATGGCAGAAGGCAGCGGCCACAAAAGCCCCCGCCGCGCCCGAACATGCACCAGGAGAGGGTGCGCAAAGCGACGCCATTCGCCAGGAGGAGTGGCGCGATATCGGGCTTGGCGCCCAGATCCTCCGTGACATCGGACTGAGGTCGATTCGACTCATCACCAACAAAGAGCGTCATTTCATCGGCCTTGCCGGATTTGGAATTGAAATCGCTTCGACCGATCTGGTTCAGGATTAAATTGCGCCGATACCAATTGAGAGCCCGATGCTCTAATGTACTGGTTTTGCAGCCGTTAACCCTTGGGTTCATTTGAAATTGTGAGGGCGATGCGTGGCGACAGGTTCTGAAAGTGTCGGTCAGGGCGAGGCACGCGCAAACACGCGTGGCCGCAGACGTGGCCGCCGCCGCCGGCGCGCGCCGCGTGCCGGTCAGAACAGTAGGCCGGCACCGGTTTATGGCGCTCTGGATCTTGGAACCAACAATTGCAGATTGCTGCTGGCTCGGCCTGACGGGGAGGGGTTTCGGGTCATCGACGCCTTCTCGCGCATCATTCGGCTGGGCGAGGGCATTACCAGCTCGGGCCGGTTGAGTGAGACCGCGATTGATCGCGCCATCGAGGCACTAAAAGTGTGCACCGAAAAATTGATTCGCAGCAATGTGGTTTCGGCCCGTCTCATCGCCACGGAAGCCTGCCGGGTGGCGGAGAACGCCGATGAATTTATATTCCAGGTCAGGGAAGAAACCGGGCTCAATCTTGAAATCATCGATTCGGAGACCGAAGCGCGACTTGCGGTCACAGGCTGTTCTTCACTTCTGGACCGTGACGCTGACGCCGCCTTGGTTTTTGACATTGGCGGCGGCAGTTCCGAACTGATTTGGGTTGAAATCGAACGTGAGTTATCCAAAGCCAATGCCGATTTCAGTGGCTTTATTCCCAAAACCCGCCCCGGTCCTGCCCATAACATTCGTGGGTGGTTGTCGCTGCCGGTTGGCGTGGTCAATATCGCCGAACGGTTTGGCGGTGTAGAGGTTGACAGAGGCATTTTCGAATCCATGGTGGCGGATATCGCCATGCGCCTGGAAAAGTTTGAAATAGAGCACAGAATCACCGAAGCCATCGCCAGCCGCCGTGTCCATTTGCTCGGCACGTCGGGCACGGTGACAACCGTGGCCAGTATCCACCTCGGTCTTGCCCGCTACGACCGCCGGCATGTTGATGGCTGTTGGCTTGAACGTGGCGATGCCCTTGCGGTATCCCGCCGCCTGTTGGCGATGAACTATGAAGAGCGAGTTCGCACGCCATGTATTGGCCATGAGCGCGCCGATCTTGTCCTGGCCGGCTGCGCCATTATGGAAGCGATCATGCGCGCCTGGCCATGCGAGCGGTTGCGGGTTGCCGATCGGGGCTTGCGGGAGGGTATTTTGATTGAATTGATGGCGGCGGACGGCTATTTGCGTGCTGTGGCCAGAGGCGCCGACGCCCAACATCGTTAAATCG
>QILX01000200.1 GCA_003232175.1 Hyphomicrobiales bacterium
TGGCTAGTGGAAAAGCGTCTTTTTTCAAATAATCGAACAGAAAGGCGGATAGTCGATGCAATCAGGCTTTGCCCTGGTCACACACCATCCACGATCATGGCTTCCAGTGAAGACCCGGACTGCCTGAGCTTGATCAGAGGTTGAAATTCATCGGAATTCCAGAAATTCCGCGCCTGGTCTCGGGAGGGAAATTCAATCACAAAAGTTGCGTCCGGCAGCCCTTCGGTCCCTTCAAGGCGATCGGGGTTGCCGCCGCGAACCAGGAATGTGCCGCCATGGTCCCCGATCAG
The DNA here is from genome assembly GCA_003232175.1 of Hyphomicrobiales bacterium. Taxonomy (GTDB): domain Bacteria; phylum Pseudomonadota; class Alphaproteobacteria; order Rhizobiales; family SZUA-8; genus SZUA-8. The sequence goes on from QILX01000200.1 coordinate 291, forward strand.
CTGCGGGACTTTGGCAAAATATTCCTGCATCCAGTCCTGATTTTTAATCTTCATGCGTCCGATTATGTAGGCTTTCATTTGGCACCTGAAATCTGGCGTCAGCCTTCTTTGCGAGCCACCTGAAATTAAGCAGGACCGAAAAGAAAATCCAGCCGCGGGCCGACGGGGACGATGCCCGAGGGATTGAGCGCCAGAATCGAATAATATCCGGCTTTGATATGTTCGATATTTACCGTTGCGACCATGCCGGGCAAGCGGATGATGCGCTTTAGATATTCCGACAATGCCTCATAGTCGGCAAGAGGTCTGGCATTACATTTGAACAACCCGTGATAGGCGGCATCAAAACGCACCCCGGTGACAAAGAGGCGGATATCGGTTTCGGTTAATTGGGAGCCGAAAAGATAAGGGCCGCCGGCGCCCAGCCGGGCTTCCAGCTCGCTAAGGGTGGCAGAGACTTTCGCGAATGCCTCTTCATAAGCGCCTTGGGTGGAGGCAAAACCGGCCCTGTAGACGCCATTGTTCAGGCCTTCGTAAATTTTACGATTCAGCTCATCAATGTCATCCCGCAGCGCTTGGGGATACAGATCGACCGCGGGTTCGGCAATTTCGTCAAATGCAGTGTTGAGCATGCGAATAATATCGGCGGACTCGTTGTTGACGATGGTCCGGCGGGTTTTGTCCCACAAAACCGGCACCGTTGCCCGGCCGGTATAGCCGGGGTCGGCGCCGGTATAGATCTCGTGCATGTAGGTTGCGCCATTCAGAGTATCGAAATCGGCGCCGGGAAAGTCGCCAAACCGCCAGCCCTGGTCTGTCAGAGCCGGCTCGACCACCGACACCGAAATGTGGTCAGCCAGATTTTTCAGCCGCCGCGCCATCAGTGTCCGCGACGCCCAGGGGCAGATCAGCGCCACGTAAAGATGATAGCGCCCGCTTTGGGCGGCAAATCCGCCCTCCCCGGTTGGCCCCGGCGTCCCGTCACCGGTCACCCAGTGGCGAAAGCTGGAGACCTGGCGCTGGAACCGGCCCCTTGCATCCTTGGCCTGGAACGGATGCCAGTCCGCATCCCAATTGCCGTTCACCAGCACTGCTGTATTCCTGGGGTATGCCTATTTGGACAGGAACGCCGGCAGGGCGGCGCTCAGCCGTTCGGACCGAGCTGCGTGGATGCCGCCGCCGAGCAGAAACTGCACCACTAAAGCTGCCAGGATAAATACCGGATATTCCCAGCCCCCACCGGTGGCGTTGAAAAGCCAGCCGTTTGGCCAATGTACCCAGATGGCGCCCAGAATGACCGGGCTCACGCCGAGTACCGCAAGCCGGGTCTGAAATCCAGCAATCAGCATGATACCGGCAAGGGTTTCCGACAGAACGGCGGCGTAGGCAAATATCGCCGGAAGGCCAATGGATTCGAAAAACCCGACCGTGCCGGCCATGGTGAACACGACGATTTTCAAAAACGGGCCATGGGCCAGGAACATCACCCCCAGGGTGAGGCGCAGGACAAGGGCGGCGTAGGACGCGGAATTGTGTTCGGACATGTTTTATTCCTCCTCGGGCTTCACACATTCTCGGTGTTTTCAAAATATGTCTCGCGTAAACGAAAATTCAACATTAGAAATAGAGAATTGGATTCTTATTTTTGGGAAATATAGCGAATGAGCCCCTTGGCGCCGGCTTGGGATGATCTTCGTTTCTTTTTGGGCATTGTCCGCAGTGGCGGGATTGCCGCTGCCGCCAAACGGCTGAATGTCACCCAGTCCACCGTCTACCGGCGCCTGGACCGGTTGGAGGCCAATCTTGGCGTGCGGCTGCTGGCGCGGGGCAGCCGCCAGCTGCACCTGACCGCTGCCGGCGAGGATCTGGCCGAGGGCGCCGAGCACATGGATGACGCGGCGATGGTCCTGCATAACCGCATATTGGGGCAGGACATGGAGCCGGCGGGCACGGTTCGCCTCACCGCGCCGGACGATCTGGCCAATGTGCATGTGCTGCCGCTATTGGCCGGGTTTCAGCGGCTCCACCCTCTTATCACCGTTGAGCTGGCCATCGATAACCGCAATTTCGATATGTCGCGGCGCGAAGCCGATATCGCCTTGCGCCCGACCTCCAATCCGCCCGACACCCTGGTGGGCCGTCAGGTCGCCGAGATCGGCTGGGCGATCTATACCCACAAATCCCATGGGGATATTCCCCTGCCCGCGCAGAAATGGATATTGTGGGACGAACATCTTGGCCCCGCCGACCATCGCCGCTGGGCCCGCGCCCATGTGCCCGACGACCGCATCGTTTTACGCACCAATTCCATGCGGATCATGGCCGAAGCGGCCAACCTGGAGGTCGGGGCGGCGATATTGCCGTGTTTTCTGGCCTCCGAGCAGAGCAATCTGGTGCGGCTCACCGGTCATCACCCCGAATGGAACACAAAATTGTGGATCCTCACCCACCCCGACCTGCGCCATACCGCGCGCATTCGCCTGTTGTCGTCCTATATATTCGAGGCGCTGCGGCAGCGGCGGGACTATTTTCTGGATGGCGGCGGCGCGACCGGGGCAAACCGGCAAGACCAAGGAGAAGCGACATGAATCGTTATGGGCGATGAACTGGACGCGCGAGGGCGCCGAGACGGCCATTGGCCAGGCCAAGAAATATGAGCTGGATTTTATCGAGATCGCGTAGCTCGGTCAGCTTTGCTGCAATGCGGTTGGGCTCGGGAGGCCATGGAACGACGCATTCTGGTATACCTGACACGGGTTTGATACAGCCTATTTAGTGTATTTGGTAAACTGTCACCGTAATTTTGAATAATGGATAGATTGACAAAAGAGCGTCGTAGTTGGCTGATGTCCCGCGTTCGCGGCAAAAATACTGAACCGGAAATGATCGTGCGCCGGCTGCTTCATGGCCTTGGTTATCGTTATCGGCTCCATCGCAAAGACCTTCCTGGTAAACCTGATTTGGCTTTCGGACCTAGGAAAAAGATTGTGTTCGTTCACGGGTGCTATTGGCATGGTCATGGCTGCAAGATTGGTCGTTTGCCTAAGTCTAATGTCGAATTTTGGAAATCCAAAATCGAACGGAACCGTGAAAGGGATATGGAAGTAAACCGAAAATTGAATGCATCTGGTTGGCAAACAATTACTGTGTGGCAGTGTGAAGCTAGGGACTTATCCACTCTTGAAGATAGATTGGTCGATTTTATCGAAAACGATCGACAGCTCCGCCCGAATTCGCTAAAGTGATTCGAAAAAGGGAATATGAGCGGTTATGGAGAGGAAGAGACCGATAGGCATTGACTTGTTCGCTGGGGCAGGAGGCTTAAGCCTAGGTTTCGAACAAGCAGGTTTCGATATAGCGGCAGCGGTTGAAATCGATCCGGTTCATTGCG
>QILX01000023.1 GCA_003232175.1 Hyphomicrobiales bacterium
CCAACAAGCTCCTCGCGCCGATATCCCGAAATCTTGCAGAATTTGTCATTGACGTAAGTGATCATGCCGGTGGCGTCGGTCGTCGCGACAATGGCATGGGCATCAAGCGCGATCTTGAACAGTGCAAGATCATCCAGGGAGGCGGTGGCCTCCGCGTCAATAGCCTGTCCATCATTTTCCGTCATCTTCGCCACGACTTCGCCTGTCCGGTTTAAACCATCTGCCATTCACGTCTGCCAGGGCACAAATCACCCCACATTTTACGTGCATATTTGAGATATTATACTCGCAATAGTTGAAAAACTTCTAAAATGTTCCCAGAAGTCTTGGTTGATGTTTTCCCGGATTGCCGCGCTATCCAGGCAACGGGAAATTGTCCTACAGTGACCTAAAATTAGAACCAAGAGGCCCAACAATGTTTTTCAATATCTCAGACACCACAAGCAAAATGGCGCAGGACGCCGCCGGGCTTGGCGCCGACGGGATACGCGAGGCGATCGCGGCGCGCGGCCAGGCCTCGGTGATCCTGGCCACCGGAGCCAGTCAGTTTGAGATTGTCCAGGCCCTGACGGTCGCGCCGGATATCGACTGGTCCAAAGTGACCGCCTTTCATCTGGACGAATATATCGGCCTGCCCCTGAGCCACAAGGCCAGCTTCCGGCGCTATCTTAAGGAACGGTTTGTCGACAAGGTCAAGGCCCTGAAATCATTCGTATATATCAACGGCGAGGCCGGTGACCTTGATGCCGAAGTCAAACGCATATCGGAAGAGATTTCGGCGGTCGACATTGATGTCGGCTTTGTCGGCATCGGTGAAAACGGCCATCTGGCCTTCAATGACCCGCCGGCGGATTTCCTCACCAAGGCCCCTTTCATCGTCGTAACCCTCGATCAGCCCTGCCGCGAGCAACAGTTCAACGAGGGCTGGTTTTCCGAACTTGCCCAGGTGCCCACCCAGGCCATTTCCATGAGCATCCATCAGATTCTGCAAAGCAAAACCCTGATCTGTGCCGTCCCCGACACCCGTAAAGCCAAGGCGGTGAAAAACACCATGCAGGGGCCGGTCACCAACATGTGCCCCGCATCGGTTCTGCAATCCCATGCCGGTGCCCACGTCTTCACCGACCCCGCCTCAGCCGCGCTGCTGGACGAAAAATGGCTCGCCTCCGCCACCCCTTCGGTGCGCTGATCTGGCGACGTATCCCATTCCGCCCAAAATTGGCCCGACCAGTTTGACAAAACCCCGGTAACGATAGAAACTCAAGCTAGGCGCCTTTCGCGAAGACGCGGCCGACCTATCCGGCGCGATCTTCCGGGGAACGAGAATTTGGTCCGCGACCGGTGCGGGGGGATATGGAGAACTGCCTGAATACAAGCCTCAATGAAGGGTGGTATCTGGATTAGGTGCCGCGCGCCTGCCTCACGGCGAAATAGAATTTTCGATACAAAAACAGAGTATTTATGGAGGATACAGATGATGGCCAATAGCTACTCAAAAACCTTATGGGCCGGCGGTTTCGCCTTGGTCCTGGGGTTGATGTTCACCGCCCCCAACCCGGCGGCGGCGCAGATGAAATACCAGGGCTCACCAGAGTTCGCCGACGCCGTGGCGGCGGGCACATTGCCGCCAGTGGACAAACGGCTTCCTGAAGAGCCTCTGGTGCAGAAAGTCACCGACACCATCGGAAGTTATGGCGGCACATTGCGTCGTGGCTTCCTGGGCCCGTCGGATCACAACAATTACTCCCGCGTCGTCTACGATGCGCTGGTACGCCACGATCTGGACGGCGGCAGGGTCATTCCCCACATCGCCAAGGGCTGGGAATCAAACGACGATTTCACCCAGTGGACGGTATTCTTGCGTAAAGGCATGAAATGGTCCGACGGCTCCGCCTTCGGCGCCGACGACATCATGTTCTGGTATGAATCCATCCTTTTGAACAAGGAATTGACCCCGACGGTGACCGGCTGGATGAAAAACGCCGACGGCTCCACCGCCAAGGTCGAAAAGATCGACGACGCCACCGTGCGCTGGACCTTCGGCCAGCCCAACACCGCCTTCCTGCTTGATCTTGCCAACAAGGACGGCGCCGACAAGTCGATCCACAATCTGGCGTTTGCGCCGGCAGCTTACCTCAAGGGTTTCCATCCCGACTTCACCGACAAGGCGGAACTGGACAAAAAGGTGAAAGCCGCCAGCTTTGACACCTGGACCCAGCTCTTTGCCGTCGAAGCCCTGCCCCATCTCAGCGGCAACCGCCCAAGCACCGCCGCCTGGGCCCCCAACGGCAGCACCGTCGCCGACGAGACCTTTGTCATTGAACGCAACCCGTTCTATTTCGCCGTCGATTCCAAAGGCAATCAGTTGCCCTATGTCGATAAGGTGTCGTTCAAGTTCTTCGCCGACAAGGAGACTTTGAACCTGGCCGCGGTTGGCGGTCAGATCGACATGCAGGGGCGCCATCTGGCGATGAGCAACTTCCCCGTGCTGGTCGAAAACGCTGAAAAAGGCGGCTACCGCGTCGTCACCTATCCGTCCTTCGGCGGCTCTGACGCGGTGCTGATGTTCAACCAGACCTACACCAACAACGGGCCCATCGGCGACATTCTGCGGACCAAGGATTTCCGCATCGCCATGTCCTATGCCATCGACCGCGAAGCCATCAAGGAGCTGGCTTTCTTAGGCATGGGCGAAGCCCGTCAGGGTGTACCGGCGCCGTTCCACCCCTATTATCCGGGGGACGAATACGCGTTTAAATACACCAAGCTCGACACCGCCAAGGCCAATGCCCTGCTTGACGGCATCGGCATGACCAAACGCGATAGCGATGGGATGCGCATGTTGCCCAACGGTGACAAGCTCGACCTGGAAAT
>QILX01000254.1 GCA_003232175.1 Hyphomicrobiales bacterium
ACGACCAGCACGGCACCGCGATCATCGTCGCCGCGGCGGTCCGCAATGCGTTGAAGCTGACGGGCAAGTCCATTGGCGAGGTCAAGCTTGTCACTTCGGGCGCGGGAGCCGCTGCAATCGCCTGTCTCAACCTGCTGGTTTCCATGGGTTTGAACTCGGAAAATATCATCGTCACCGACATTGGCGGCGTGCTGCACACCGGGCGCGACGAGCCCTATGCTCCGGCACAAAGCCGCTATCTGATCGAAACCGAAGCGCGGACCCTTGCCGATGTCATTGGCGGCGCCGATATTTTCCTCGGCCTTTACCCCCGAGATGGTCAAATCCATGGGCCCGCGCCCGCTGCTTTTGACCCTTGCCAACCCCACCCCGGAAATCATGCCGGAAGCTGTGGCAGACGCGCGCGACGATGCCATTGTCGCCACGGGGCGGTCGGATTATCCCAACCAGGTCAACAATGTCCTGTGCTTTCCGTTCCTCTTTCGCGGCACCCTTGATGTCGGCGCCACCGAGATCAACGAAGCGATGAAGATCGCCGCCGTTGACGCCATAGCCGATCTGGCGATGCAGGAAAGCACCGATGTGGTCGATACAGCCTATGGCGGCCAGGCCCACAGTTTCGGGCCGGATTATTTAATTCCCAAACCCTTTGACCCCCGTCTTCTGATTGTCATCGCCAAACGGGTGGCCCAGGCGGCAATGGATAGCGGTGTCGCCCGCCGTCCGATTGCGGATATGGACGCTTATGAGGACCGGCTGGAGCAATTTGTCTACCGCTCGGGCCAGGCCATGCGGCCGGTCTTCTCCCGCGCCAAGGCGGAGCCAAAACGGCTGGTGTTCGCCGAGGGTGAAGAAGAACGGGTATTAAGGGCGGTTCAGACCCTGGTTGACGAAAAACTCGCCAAACCCATTCTGGTCGGGCGGCCCGACGTTATAGAAAGCCGCCTGGCCCGGCTGGGCTTGCGCCTGAAATCCGGCGTCGATTTTGAAATCACCAATCCGCAATCCGATCAGCGTTTCGGGGAATACTGGCGGTTATATCACCAGATCATGCAACGGCGCGGCGTCTCGCCGGATCGGGCGCGCGAAGTTGTGCGTACCCGCACAACGGTGATCGCGGCGCTGATGGTAAAGCGCGGTGAGGCCGATGCCGGAATTTGCGGTGCGGTGGGCGCGTTCAAGGATCATTTGAGTGAAATAAGCGATGTCATATCGGTCCGGCGAAGCGTGGCGGCGGTGGCGGCCCTCAGCCTGCTCATTTTGCCAACGGGCATGTTGTTCATTGTCGACACTCATGTCACCCCGGACCCCACCGTCGACGAGCTGGTGGCGATGACCCAGCTTGCGGCCCTGGAAGTGCGGAACTTCGGCCTCGAACCCAAGGTGGCTTTTCTTTCCCATTCAAATTTTGGGACGCGGAAAAACCTGACCGCCACGAAGATGTCCCAGGCCGTGGCCCGGCTGGCGCAGATTGCACCTGACCTTGAAGTCGAGGGTGAAATGCACGCCGATGCGGCGATGTCGCAAAATATTCGCGACCGGCTGTTCCCGCAAGGCCGCCTGCAAGGGACCGCCAACTTGTTGGTCATGCCCAATATCGACAGCGCCAATATTGCTTTCAGCCTGCTGAAACAGCTTGCCGATGGCCTGCCCGTCGGCCCGATGCTGCTAGGCCTGAAGCGGCCAATGCACGTGGCATCACCTTCGGTGACGGTGCGCGGGCTGATCAATCTGGCATCGGTCGCGGTAGTCGACGCCCAGGAGTATGAGCGTGCCGTAAAGGGCGGAAAATAAGAAAGATTCCGGTCAAATCTTCCATCATGGATCGTGGGCAACGAAACAGACATGCGAAATCCCACTCAAACGCACCGGGAATAGTTCAAGAAAAATGGCGGAGAAGTTCTGGACGAAGTTCGAATTTCTTGCCAAGGACACGACCCGAGTCCCGACCGGTCAGGCCGCCCCATAAGAGACATTTGCAACGCGAATTGCCGCGAGATCGAAAAAATGACTGCGCGTAGCGAACGGGTTTCGAACCCTTGTTCCGCACTGTTTTCTGACTATACAGCATAAGATGAACTATAAAAATAGTAGGATCTTTAATCGTTTGGCGGCTTAATTTGATTCACATAATGAGAAGAGTAGAGTTACAACAGAACAGAAGAAAAATATTCATGGAAAACTTCTTTATTCTAACAGGTGCAATGGGTAGCGGTAAATCTGCTACGCTTTCTAATCTGAAAGATAGTGGTTTTACTACAGTTAACGAGCCTGCACGTCAGATACTTTCTGAACAGCGAAGTTTTGATGGTAACGGTGTGCCGGAAAACGATTCTTCACTTTTTGTTGAACTAATGCTCTCCCGTGCAGTGTATCAGTATAGACGATATCAAGTTCGAAATGTGCCTGTTATTTTTGATAGAGCAATTCCTGATAATATTGCTTACGCATCACTTCTTTCTGCCAGCCAGCAGCCTGCTAAGGATACTTCAGAGCAATACAGGTATAATACCACCGTCTTCTTTTTTCCTGCTTGGAAAGAAATCTATATCACAGATGATGAGCGGAAAATGACGTTTGAAGCGGCAAAGATATTCGGCGATGAGTTGAACGGAATATATAATAACTTAGGTTATAAATTGGTTGAAGTTCCAAAAAAATCAGCAGAAGATAGATGTAATTTTATCAAGGAATATATAGAGAGTATTTTATAGTTGTCAAGTAAAATAGAAACAAAGAATACTACGTCAAGAATGTTTTTCAGAGTCTAACATGAGGTTTTTTGCATAATTCAGGTCGTTTGTAGATTCAATGTAAATATTAGTGATTCTAAATTCTAGAGAATATGCATATTATACAAATTCTTCAATAATCTTCCTGAGCTTGTTTTGGGAATTTCAGAATACACCCCCCAGCTTTGGTGGCTTCAGCTGTTAGACCACTTCATCGCCTACCACCCGATTCTCGAAGAGCGTAAGGTGGCGGAGAGGATGGGATTCGAACCCACGAAGGGCGTTAACCCTTACTCCCTTAGCAGGGGAGCGCCTTCAGCCACTCGGCCACCTCTCCAGGCTGGACACTCCGGCAAAATCAAGCAATTTTCTGGCTTTTGGCAATTGTTTCGGTTTTTGCGGATTGACGGCAAAAACCCTTTAAAGTCCGGCAGCGGCTCCAGACAATTGCTGTCTATTTTACCAGGCCACGCTGCAGCGACCGAATGCGGTCCGCCAGGCTGGAGGCTTCCTGGGCCATGGCAATGTCGGCGGCGACCGGGCCAAACGCCGCCCCAGAAGTGTTCGACTTTGCTGCATTGACGGGCAAAATACCGGCCAGGGTGACTTTGGCGCCACCATTGGCGCCGCCTTTCAGGCGGAGATTGTCCGGGGAGATGTTCGTAGTCTCGTGCAATATGCGATCGCCTCTATCCAGCTCGTCTGTCATCCGTTGCACATCCGTTGCCAGATCGCCGATACGCTGGCGCAGCAGCGCGTTTTCGTGATTGTCGGCGGCGACACGGCTTTTATATTCATCAGCCATCGCATTGAGTTGGGTTTTCAGCGTGGCAACTTCCTCGGTGGCGCTGACCAGGACGGCGTTCTTGGCATCGAGTGCGGTAATCTGGGCCTGGTTTGCTTTGGTCTTGTCGTCTTGGACCGCCTCCATATCAGCGATCTTGGACTGAAGGCTGGCGATAGTTGCGGCTTTTTCCTTCAGTTCCACGGTTTTTTGCGCCACCAGCAGTTTCTGGGCCGCAACACGTTCTCCGCATTCAGCAAGTTTGGCGTCGCGGGACGTGAGTGCGCTGGCCTGCTTGGTGATCTCTTCGGATTTTTCATCTCCCTCGTCTTTGAGGGTCTCAATTTCATCCCGATGGCCTTCGGCCAGGCTGGCCGCGTCCTTAATGGCGCCGGCCTGACGGTTCAGCACCGATTGCAGGTCGCTCAACTTGGCTTTCATATCGTCCATTTGCGCCGTGCGGCGCTTGAGGTCGGCTTCGGATTCCGCCAGCTTCTCGGCCAGGCTGGCTATTTCGGTTTGGTTGTAGGTCTTGGTTTCGGTTTCGACTTTAAGCTCGGTTTCAAGTTCGATGAGCTTGTTATGGCCCTCTTGAACCGATGTCATCTGCCCCTGGGCTTTTTTGCGCAGTTTTTCCAGATTGATTTCAAGTTTGCGGGTGGAAAGGGCGAAATCAGCCCGCAATTTGTCCTTTTCGGCAGCGACATCTTCGACCGAAATCGGCAGTGACGATAAAAGGCGTTTGCGGGTAATTTTTTCGGCCCGGCGCCACAGCGGTGCGGCAAGGATCAGCCCGATCAGGCTTGCGATTAAAAAACCCAGCGCAAAAGTCAGAATGGATTCCGAACCTCCCACCCTAATTCCTTCCGTAAACACGTTACCAGACTAGTTTCCCAGCAGGGGCCAAAACTGCCAAGAAATTGCTCATGCGTCTATTTTAACCACAAAGTAAGGTTAAGAACCACCGGCAGCGGCAAGCACCGTCATCTGCCGCCTTTTAACGAGAAATTCCTCCAGGAGCAGCCCCTAAAACGGGTTCCAGGTCGCTTCGGGAGTGTATTTCAGATAGCCCAGATTGACACCTAACCGGAGGCCAATTCCGGTGCGGATGACCGCAAGTGTCAATCCGTTTGAGCTGGACTGGAAATTCACCCCCAGCCCGCCGGCCAAGAATGCCGTTCCCTCGGCGGAGGTGAAAGTATCATAAATCTGGTCGGGATAAGTCATGTTGTAGACCAGAACCATGGTCCGCGAGCCGTCGGCGCCAAAATCGAATCCCAGGGTCGGCCCCTGCCAGAACACATTCTGGCGCTCGCCGGTTTTCAGCCTCAGTTCTCCTTCACCATATCGCAATCCACCAATTATGGCGCCCGAGGCCTCCTGGCCGACAATATAGCCCGCCGGCTGGCCGCGCCGGGCGAACACATATTCGATGATGCTGGCCAGCCCCACCGAAGTCTGGCCGAAAAACTGGTGCCCGGCATCGACAATTTCAGTCACCTGGAAAGTCGTACCCGGTGGGCTGACATTGTCGGGCGAGTTTTGGGTTTGTGATTGAATGTGAGTTTG
>QILX01000266.1 GCA_003232175.1 Hyphomicrobiales bacterium
CTTAAGATGCGCGAGATCGCCACGGAATTCGATGTGCCGATTGTCGAGAACCCGCCACTCGCCCGGGCACTGCATGCTGCAATTGAAGTGGATGATTCTGTCCCTGCCGAACACTACAAGGCGGTGGCGGAGGTCATCGGCTATGTGCTGTCGCTGAAAAGCAAACTTGCCAGACGCAGTGTTGTCAGGCAATGATTCTAATAATGAGGCAATGCAAAAAAGGCGGGTATTGAATTGGTCGATAGCAGCGATACCGATTTAGACGCAATCCGCAAGACTCCTGATTTGGACCGGGCCCTGTCGGCAGATAGCGGCAAGACATTTGTACCGGCGAGTGACCGATTTCGCCGGTTCCTGCTGGTTTCTCTGGCTTTTGCTCTGGCCATTGTCGGAATTGTCATGGTCATGCGGCCGGAGGGAAGCGTTTTCGCCCTGATGGCCCTTGGCGTGCTGGCGGCGATAGGCCTTGCAGCGCTTTTTGCCGCCGCGATGGGTATTTTAGGTACGGCATCTAATATTTCCAGTGAAGTTCGTTCGCTGGTCGCCGATAATCTTGATGCGGGCATCGCGGTTGCCGATAAAACCGGTCAGGTGATTTATGCCAATGCCGCTTATGCCGGATTTGTAGGCCAGTCATCGCGAACGCCGCAACGGGCGCTGGCGGATATCGCTGACGCCTCTGAAGCCCTCTACCGGTTGAGCGAAGCAGCGCGCAACGACCGTGCCCATGTCGAGGATATTCGCCTGGCGGAGGTTGATCGCGCCGAACCCCGGTGGCTGCGGATTTCCGCCGCGCCAATTTCCGGCCGCAGCGGTCAGTATACCGTGTGGCGGGTTGCGGATATTTCCGGCGAGGCGACGCGCCAGGAAAACACCTTTCATGAATTGCAGCAAATCATCAATTATCTTGATCACGCCCCTGCGGGTTTTTTTTCGCTGGGAGCTGGGGGGCGTGTTGACTATGTGAATGCCACACTGGCTGGCTGGCTGGGCCTTTCACTGGATCGAACCACCGGTGGGGCGCTGAGGATCAGCGACATAGCCACGCCTAGTGCCGCTGCCGCATTGAGTGAAATACAACCCGTACGCTCCGGGAGCAGGGTGGAGCGCATAGATATCGATCTTACCAAGGCTGATGGCACGCGGCTACCGGTACATGTGGTCCACCGCGTGACATTTGACGAAAATGAACGCCTGTTATTTAGCCGGTCCTTGGTCCTTGAGCGCAATTCCGCGCCGGCGGATACCGAAAGTATGCGGGCCGTGGAAACCCGGTTTCTGGGGTTTTTCGGTGCCGCACCCATCGGCATAGCCATGGTTGATGCCGGTGGTGCGATCAATCGCTGCAATCCGGCCTTCACCCGGCTTTTCGGCGCCGGCAATCTGAAGGGCAAGTCACTTGTCGATCTGGTCGATGAAGAAAGCCGACCCGAATTGGTTCCGGCCCTGCAACAGGGTCGACTTGGCAAGGCGACTGCCGAGCCGATTGAAATTAAATTCGGTCGTGATCGGGTAGGCCAAATCTATTTTTCCGTGCTTGATGATTCCCCGGCACGGGCCGGCGGTCTTCTGGTTTATGCCATCGACAGAACCGAGCAGCGGCTGCTTGAAACACAGATCAGCCAGGGGCAGAAGATGCAGGCTGTGGGTCAGCTTGCCGGCGGTGTCGCCCATGACTTTAACAACGTACTGACGGCAATTATCGGCTTTTCCGATCTGCTACTGGCCAATCACCGGCCGACCGACCCGTCGTTTCAGGATATTATGAATATCCGGCAGAACGCCAATCGAGCGGCGGCGCTGGTACGCCAGCTTTTGGCGCTATCGCGGCAGCAGACCTTGCGCCCCGTCGTGTTTCAGATCACCGACACGATCACCGATGTTTCGGCTTTGCTCAACCGACTCCTGGGTGAGAAAACCGAGCTTGACGTGTCCCATGGCCGTGATTTGTGGCCGGTACGGACCGACGTAAACCAGTTTGAGCAGGTGATCGTAAATCTTGTGGTCAATGCCCGTGATGCAATGGTGAATGGCGGCCGCGTGGTAATTCGAACCGCAAATATTACTGCCGAGGAGTTGGCTCGCCGAAACGATGCCAGGCAGAATGAAACCGGTCAGGAAAGAAGCGTTATGCCCGCGGCAGATTTTGTCGAGGTATCGGTAACCGATACCGGAACCGGCATGGAAAAAGATATTATGGAGAAAATTTTTGACCCGTTTTTCACTACCAAGGAGGTTGGCAAGGGCACCGGCCTGGGTCTGTCGACCGTCTATGGCATCGTCAAACAGACCGAGGGGTTCATTTTTGTTGAAAGCGAATTAGGAAAAGGCACGACATTTACTGTCTATCTGCCACGCCATATTGAAACTCCGGCAGAAAAAACCGACCCGGCGACTACCGTTGTGCCGATGACCAGTAGCCATCCTGCAGACGCACCGAAAAAAATTGAGAAAAAACAGCCGCTTTCAGATCTTACCGGTTCTGGAACGATATTGCTGGTCGAAGACGAAGACGCAGTCAGGGCCTTTGCCAGCCGGGCGCTGGAAAGCAAGGGCTATACCGTTATGGTGGCGCCCAGTGGCGAAGAGGCCCTTGAAATCGCCGAGGAGAACGAGGGCACCATAGATCTGGTTATATCCGACGTCATTATGCCGGAAATGGATGGGCCGACCCTGGTCATGGAGCTCCAGAAACGCTACCCGGCTCTGAAAATCATCTTTATTTCCGGATATGCCGAAGCCGAATTTCGCAAAAGCGTTGCGGATAATGAGGATTTTGATTTTCTACCAAAGCCCTTCAGCCTCAGGAAGTTGGCCGAAGTTGTTAAAGAAAAAATGGAAAGCTGAGCTACAGCAGTTCAAG
>QILX01000141.1 GCA_003232175.1 Hyphomicrobiales bacterium
CCGTCACAAACCCTGCGGCACACACAGCTTCCCGAAATCCTGCGGCCTCGCGGCGACAATGCAAGCGCCCAAACTGCCGCGCCCACGGTGGCGCAACCGGCAACGCCCGGACCCGCGCCAGCAACCGCTCTCCCCGCGCCGCGCCAAAGCCCCTCTCCCGACCGGCCTGCCGTGCCGGAGGCATCGTCGCAGCAGCTGGATCGTGTCCGGCGGACTGCCAGCAGCGACCGCCAGGCGCCGGCAGGCGCATTGCGCGCCGGACCATCGCGCGCCACCACCAAGCGGATAGACAAAACCAATGCCCGGGCGGCCCGCCGCCACAGTGTATTCGTGGCGCTGATGAAGGGCCTGTTGCCGGGCCTGGTACTGGGTCTGGCCGCCGTATTTTTCTTTTATTCCTATGATTTTCAGCCAATCGCCCTGCCCGGCAATGTTAATTTTGACCCCGGCAAAGTCAGCGTCAGCACCGAAGGCATTCGCATGGTGGCACCCAAGCTTACTGGCGTCGATAACAATCAGCAGACCTTTGAAATCAGGGCCGATGAAGCCATCCAGGACCGGGGCGACCCGGCCAAGGTAACTTTGGTGGGCATCGATGCCCGGGTCAATCTGTCCGATGGCGGCACGATCGGATTTTCGGCCCAGAAGGGGGTTTACAATACCGACCTCAACCAGATCTGGCTGGACGATGAGCTGGAAATTCGCTCAAGTGAAGGTTATGTCGCCCAGCTGTCCGAAGCCCAGGTCGATTTCAAGAATGGACTGATGGTTTCCAACAAGCCGGTCTTGATCTTCACCAATGACGGTGTCATCAATTCCAATAGTATTCAGGTTCTCGACGGCGGAAAGAAGGTAATCTTTTCCGGCGGTGTTACCTTGAATCTCAATGGCAGCGCGGGCGAAACACAGTGAACACGACAGCCAGAAACAAGGGCTCGGCCATCGGGGCGTTTGCCAAGGTGTTGGTTCTTGCAAGTGTCTTTACGGGTTTGCTTGCCGGGTTTGGCGGGGATCCATCCCTCGCCCAGGGTTTAACCGGCTCGCTTGGCGCCATGCGGGTTGATACCGATGCACCCATTCGCATTGAATCGGACACCCTTGAGGTGGATGACAACGCCAAGCTGGCGGTTTTCATCGGCAGTGTTCGCGTCACTCAGGAAAAAATGCGGTTGACCGCGGGCCGTCTGGAAATCCGTTACCGACCCGGGGCCAATGGCCGGCCGACGGAATTGCGCACCGTAATCGCCATGGGCGGGGTAAGGATGTCCCTGAACGATCAGGTGGCGACCGGTTCCCGGGCCCACTACGACCTGGCCAACGAGATTATGACCCTTACCGGCAATGTCGTATTGAGCCAGGGGGAGAATGTAATTCGCGGCGATAGCGTCGAAGTCAATCTCAAAACCGGTAAATCGCGAGTCGTTTCTTCGGCCACGTCTGAAAACAAAGGACGGGTGCGCGGGTTGTTCAAGCCCAATCGCATCCGGCGGCAATAGGTCAATTGGTCCTCGTCCCCTCTTGACGGTAGCCCGCGGTTGCTGCACCCAAGTTGCAAGGATCAAGGTCGTTCACATCATTTGGCGCCGCTTGGAACCTTTCGGGGTTTTTTAGCGAGCAATCCACGGGCAAAACCAGTTGGCAGGGAAATTTTCTTTCCAGACCCTTTGGCGAAAAATTTTCCGCACCGGCGACGGCAAGCGCCCGCAGAAATCTGCGGCAAAGGCAATACGGCTTCCCACCCTGGTCTTTCGCAGCAAGGCTAAGAACCCGGCCGCGCCCGCCGCACCTCAAGCCAAAGCGCGACCGGCACCGCGCCGCCAGGACGAAGCCCCGCGCCCGCCCGGCAAAGCGGCCCCAACACGTGAAAAACCGCGAAAACAATCGGTATCGGGCCTTGCCGCCCACGGGTTGAAGAAATCCTATGGCGGCCGCCTGGTGGTGCGCGGTGCCAGCATTGCCCTGGACCGGGGGGAAGCTGTCGGCCTTCTTGGCCCTAACGGCGCCGGTAAAACCACAGCCTTTTACATGATGATCGGCCTGGTGCAGGCCGATGATGGCCGTATTGAACTCGATGGCTTTGATATCACCGGGCTGCCGATGTACCGCCGCGCTCGTCTCGGCATTGGCTATCTGCCGCAAGAGGCTTCAATTTTTCGTGGGCTGACGGTTGAACAGAACATCTCCGCGGTGCTGGAGATCGTCGAGCCTAATCGCGACAAGCGCCATGCCAAACTGGACTCCCTGCTTGATGAATTCGGCATTACCCGATTGCGCACCGCGCCGGCGATTTCACTATCCGGTGGCGAGCGCCGCCGCGTTGAAATCGCCCGGGCATTGGCGTCCGACCCCTCTTTCATGTTGCTCGACGAACCGTTTGCCGGCGTCGACCCTATCGCCGTGGGCGATATCCGCTCCATTGTCCGCCACCTGACCCGGCGCGGCATCGGCGTGCTTGTCACCGACCACAATGTTCGTGAAACCCTTGAGCTCATCGACCGCGCCTATATTATCCATGACGGCAAAATGCTCATGGAAGGCACCCCCCGGGACATCGTTCGTGACGCCGATGTTCGCCGCGTCTATCTTGGCGAACAATTCACATACTGAGTGCAAGATAACAATCCTCTGCCCTGAGGATAACGACCCAAGGAATTGAATTAGATGGCACTTTCACCAAGATTGGAGCTCCGCCAGAGCCAGTCTTTGGTGATGACGCCGCAATTGCAGCAAGCCATCAAAATGCTGCAACTCTCCAATCTCGACATTGCCGCATATGTCGACGCCGAACTTGAGCGCAACCCGCTGCTTGAGCGTGACGAGGACGAAACCCCGCCGGTGGCGGGCGAAGCCCAGAGCGGCGGGCGCCGGTGATACGACCTCAGAGGACGCAGCCCTTGATCTGACCGGGGGCGCGGCGCTGAAAGACGCCGCGGAAACCTGCGACACCGATCTTGAAAACCTTTACCCCGACGCCGGAACCGGAGATCTGGCCGGCATGGCGGGCCCCGCCCTGCCAACGCTGTCCGGCACCACATCGGCAAATTCGAGCACCAGCTATTCCAGCGAAGATTACGACCCGATGGCCAATATCGCCGGGGAGCTTACTTTAAAGGATCATCTGACCGCCCAGATGCTGGTCTCGGTATCAGACCCCGCCCAGCGGATGATCGCGGCGACCCTGATCGACCTTGTTGATGAAGCCGGCTACCTGACCGAATCCACCGAAGAGGTCGCGGACCGTCTTGGCACCGATATCGAGGAGGTTGAAGGCGTTCTGGCGGGCCTGTGCGGTTTTGAGCCTGCCGGCGTATTTGCCCGTACCCTGGCCGACTGCCTGACCTACCAGCTGGCCGAGCGCGGCGAATTCGATGAACAAATGCAAAAGTTCATGGAAAACCTCGACCTGGTCGCCACCCATGATCTCTCCGGCCTCGCCCGCGCCTGCGGGACCGATAAAAATGGTGTCGCCGATCTCATCGCCCGGATCAGGCGGCTGAATCCAAAACCCGGCCATGCCTATGGCGGCGGCATTGTCCAGCCGCTTATTCCGGACGTCTATGTCCGCGCCCTGCCCGACGGCAGCTGGGCGGTGGAGCTAAACGCCGACACACTTCCAAAGGTCCTGGTCGACCAGAGCTATTATACCACCGTGGCCCGCAACGCCCGGTCGGCGCCTGAAAAAACCTATCTGTCCGATTGCCTGGCCGACGCCAACTGGCTGGTGAAAAGCCTGGACCAGCGGGCCCGAACCATTCTCAAGGTCTCGCGCCAGATTGTCCGCCAGCAGGATGCATTTCTGGTGCTGGGCGTGGAGTTTTTACGCCCTCTCAACCTGAAAACCGTGGCGGACGCCATCGAAATGCATGAATCGACCGTGAGCCGCGTCACCGCTAACAAATACATCGCCACCCCGCGTGGAATTTTTCAGATGAAATATTTTTTCTCTTCCGCCATTTCCTCAACCGATGGCGGCGATGCGCTGTCCGCCGAGGCGGTCCGCCACAAGCTAAAAGCGCTGATCGAAGAGGAAAATCCGCAGAAAATACTTTCCGACGACCGGTTGGTCAACCTTTTGCGCGAGGCTGGCGTCGACATCGCTCGCCGCACCGTCGCCAAGTATCGGGAGGCAATGAATATTCCCTCATCAGTGCAGCGCCGCCGCTCCAAACGCGCCTGTGCCTGACCCCTCCGCCGTGGCGGAACCGCCGCAATTCTCCAGTTGACAGGGGCTGGAGGCACGATTAGGTTCCGCCCGCTTCGTTGTACCCGCCCTTGAATACCACAGGGGCTGAGAATAGATTTAACGCGGGAAAATAGATTTAACGCGGGAAGAGGTCCCGGGATTGACCCCCGGAGAGCAAAACGCAACGCAGCGCCTCAGATGAGGCGAAAACCACGCAGGCACGATCTGAGAAATTAGACCTCCATTAGGGCTCGAAAGGGCCGTTGGACAATTTGTCCAGTTGGTGAGAATAAAATGAAACTACAGATTACCGGCCGAAATCTTGATATCGGCGACGCTCTTCGGACCCATATCACCGAGCGGCTTGAGCAGATTGCTGATAAATATTTTTCCTCCTCCATTTCCGGTCAGGTTACCGTGACTAAAGAGGGGCAGGAGTTTCGTGTCGAGGGGCTGGTTCATGTCGGGACCGGCATTGATCTTGAGGCCAAAGCGCAATCGGCTGACCCTTATGGCGCCGCCGATGCTGCGCTGACCAAGCTGGAAAAACGGCTGCGCCGTTATAAACGCCGCCTGCGCGACCACCGCTCGCAGCGCAAGGAACCTGTACTGCGCTACCCCATAGCCGAGCAGATCATTCAGGCCGACGATGACAAATCCGACGAACCCGAAAGCCTCAATCCGATCATCATCGCTGAAACCCGCTCCGATCTTCAGGAATTGACCGTCGGCGAAGCCGTCATGCAGCTCGATATTTCCGATCGCTCGTTTCTGGTTTTCCGCAATGGCGGTGTCGGCCGGATCAACGTTGTTTATCGCCGCGACGACGGCAATATCGGCTGGATCGATCCAGACTTCGTGGAAACGGTCTCGTGAGGGCAATGGCAGGGACCTATTCCCTGGCGCCGGTACGGAATTTACAATGGCGGTGACAAAGGTTCGATTCGAGGCAAAACCAAGCGTCCGGGATTAGACCTAAATTCCGGCATGATCATTTGCGATAGGTTCGGACCTGTCGGTGATCAGTCCTAAAAGCGGCAACAGAGAATGACCATGGATGTATCTGACCTGATTTCACCGGATGCGGTGTTCGATGATTTGAAGGCACGCTCGAAAAAGCAGGCGCTGCAGGAGCTTGCCGATGCTGCGGCGAAAATCATCGGCCAGCCCTCCCGCGATATTTTCGATGTGCTGCTGCAGCGCGAGCGCCTGGGCTCTACCGGTATCGGCCAGGGGGTGGCGATCCCCCACGGCAAGCTGGCGCGGCTCGACCGCATCCACGGCCTCTTCGCCCACTTGAAAGAACCTATCGATTTTGATGCCGTGGACGACGAACCGGTCGATACGATTTTTCTCCTGCTCGCGCCCGAAGGCGCCGGCGCTGACCATCTCAAGGCCCTCGCCCGCATTTCGCGCCTGCTGCGCGACGGCACCACGCTGCATAAACTCCGCAACGCCCACGACCGCGC
>QILX01000265.1 GCA_003232175.1 Hyphomicrobiales bacterium
GCGTCCTGACGGATCGGCAGGGCGCTTTGCGGCGCGTTGGCCATGCCGGAGGCCAGGGTCACCAGCTGGCCCTTGCGTTCGTCACGGGGGAAGCGGGCGGTGTTCCAATAGGGCTCGCCGCCGTGGGTGGCGGGCTCAATCCAGATTTGAAACAATCTGGTCTCGTCGGGTTCGTAATTGTATTCCTCGTGTAAAATGCCCTTGCCCGCCGACATCACCTGCACGTCGCCAGCAATGGTGCGGCCTTCGTTCCCCAGGTTGTCGCGATGGGAAATTGCGCCTTCGAAGATAAAGGTGATGATTTCCATATTGCGATGGCCATGTCGGGCAAATCCGGATCCCGCGGCGATCTGGTCATCGTTCCAGACCCGCAAAGCCCCCCATCCCATGCGGTCGGGATCATGATAATTGGCAAAGGAGAAATGGTGACGGGCATTCAGCCAGCCATGGTCCGCGTGGCCAAGGCTTGAAAACGGGCGCAGTTCGATCATGGGGTCTCCTTGCATGTCCGGGCGGGCGAGGTATGTGCCGCGTAAGATACACTTATTTACTATTCTGAAGCGTTCAATACGCAAAAGTTGGACGTCAGCTTCGGCTCGTGTTATTGGCGCGAGCGTGAATTGGAGAAATAGTCCGTGGCCCCCAAGCCGGTGAAATCGCGACGACGAGATGAGGCCCCACGCGGTTCGGCGCGTGACCTCGTTCGCCATGCCGGTTGCCCGGACCATGAGTTCATCTGAACCTGGGCGGCTCCGACGCAAGCGGTTGCTTCGTATTATTGCCTTCCAGGAATTCACATGACCAATTCGGCCTTCACCCTTCGGCCCCAGGCCAAAGGCGATCAGATCCACATTGACCAGCTGCTCGATGAAGCCTTCGGACCCGGACGCTTCACACGCACCGCCTATCGCTTGCGCGAAGGTGTCGGCGAGATCGGCCAACTGGCTTATATTGCGCAAAGTGGCGGCAAAATCGTCGGCTCGCTGAAATACTGGCCGGTCTCCATCGACCGCCGCCATCAAGCCGTGTTGCTCGGGCCGCTTGCGGTTCACCCGGATTGGCGCGGCGGCGGGTGCGGACTGGCGCTCATGGAATGCACCTTGCCATTGGCCAAGGCATTTGGGCTTGGTCTGGTCATCCTGGTGGGCGACCTCTCCTACTACGAGCGTGTCGGGTTCTCGCCAGTGCCCGCAGGGCGGCTCCGGTTTCCAGGCCCGGTCAATCCGACCCGGCTGCTGTGGCTTGAGCTGGTTCCCGGCGCCAGCGAGGAGATTACAGGTGGTATTGGAAAATACACCGGCAGATTACCGTCCCTCCCGGAACCAGGTCCAGCCGAGCAGGCCCAACAGCAGTGACGCGGCAAGCAATCCGGTCATCAGGGGGATCTCGATAAGGCCGCGCACGGTGTAGGCGTCGCGGGTTCGCAAGCCCAGCCAGTCCTGTCCACTGGCCCGGCGGCCCTCGCGCACCGGGCGTAAGCGCGGCATATCAATCTTGTCTCCGGACCCCGCGGCCAGCCAATAAATGCCGCCATCGGTCGAATTGGCCAGTGGCGCCAGTTTATCCGGTGTGGTCACGATGTCGGCAAGCTCGCCGCTGCCGATGGACCCCACGGCGACAAGGGTTGATAGATCATCGCCGTCGAGGCGGTAAAAACCCGGATCATCGGTGGCAAATCTGGTGGCCCATTCCCCAGGCCGGACTTCGGTCAGCACCGCAACCTCCTCGGCGCCCGAGGGGGTTGTTACCGTGACTTCGTTGACGGTGTCGTTGACCGTGTACCGCGTGATGGATATGCCGCCCCCGTCATAATCCGCCACAAGACGCTCTTCCTCGAGTTCGGGCTCCTTCATCAGCCAGTGGGCCAGGCGGCGCAGGAGTTCAGCCTGTGGGCCGCCGCCTTCATACCCCCGGGCCCATAGCCAGGCCTGATCGGACAGAAGCTGCGCCACCCGGCCTTCGCCTTCGCGGGTGAGAACCATCAGCGGTTTGCCTTCGGGGCCCTCCATGACCGTTTCACCGCGCGCCACCTCGGCGTCGATAATCCGGAACCAGCGGCCCCAGCTCGGCGTATCGCCAAGTGTCCTGCCGGCGCCAGGCAGATCGCGGGTCACCGGATGGCGTCGCCCGGTGGCGTTGATGGCGGCGCGAAAGGGTTCCTCGATAACCACTCCGGTGGGGGCGGCGGGAAGAATATTCCCCAGTGGCGAGCGAAATATGCTCGTCGGACCGGCAAAACTTGGGCCGGCGGCGGCGAGCACCGCCCCGCCATTGCGAACATATTCGACAACATTGTCCAGATAGATCATCGGCAGCACGCCGCGGCGCTGATAGCGGTCGAAGATCAGCAGATCAAATTCCGCCAGTTTGAGTGAGAACAGCTCGCGGGTGGGAAAAGCGATCAGCGACAACTCGTTGATCGGCGTGCCGTCCTGTTTTTCCGGCGGCCTCAAAATGGTGAAGTGGACCAGATCGACGGCGCTATCGGCCTTGAGGAGGTTTCGCCAGGTGCGCTCTCCGGCATTGGGCTCGCCGGAAACCAGCAGCACCCGCAAGCGGTCGCGAATGCCATTGGTGGTAAAGACGGCGCGATTGTTGGCCGTGGTGATTTCGCCGGCCAAGGGCGCAACCTCAAGTTCAACAATATTGTCGCCGCCATGAGATAATGTGAAGGAAAACGTTGTTTCCTCACCGATAATGACCGTGCGCGTCACCACGTCGCTGCCATCGATGCGTAAAGCAACGCTGGCGGGCTGGCCGATATTGATGGCCTTGCCCGCGCCGGTCACGTCCTCAACGGTGAAAACCACGGTCTGTCTGGCATCGACAATACCGTAGCG
>QILX01000369.1 GCA_003232175.1 Hyphomicrobiales bacterium
TTGCGCGACAACCACCCCGCTCCTGCCGATGGCGAGGCCGTGGTCGAGAAATGGTCGTTCCGGCGCTCGAACTATTTTGACCATGTCGGCGCCGAATGCGCCCACGTCCATGAAAAGGTCGGCCTGCTCGACATGACCGCCTTTGCCAAGTTCACCGTTTCGGGACCGGGGGCGGAAACCTGGCTGGACGGGCTTGTCGCCAACCGGCTACCCAGGACCATCGGCCGCATCGGCCTGTGCCATATGTTGTCTCAAAACGGCGGCGTGCGGGCGGAATTCACCATCACCCGCACCGCGCCGGAGAGCTTCTACCTGGTCTCGGCCGGGGCCATGGAACGCCATGATTTCGATTACCTGCAAAAAGCTCTTCCCCAAAGCGGCGTCGCCCTGCAGCAGGTGACGACGCAATTTGGCGTGCTGGTCCTGGCCGGGCCGTCCTCACGCGCGCTGTTGCAGAAATTGACCGATAACAATCTCTCAGGCGATGCGTTCAAATGGCTTACCGCCCGTCACATCAATGTCGGCACGGCATCGGCCTATGCCGCGCGTGTCAATTTTGTTGGCGAACTGGGCTGGGAGTTGCATCACCCGATCGAAATGCAGAACACCATTTTTGATCTGCTGTTCGAAGCCGGCGCGGAGTTTGACCTCAAGCCCTTTGGCATCAGGGCGATGGACAGTCTGCGGCTGGAAAAATCCTATCGTCTGATCCCCCGGGAACTCTCGATCGAATATTCCGCGTTTGAATCCGGCCTGGACCGGTTTGTACATCTGGACAAGGGCGACTTTATCGGCCGCGACGCCCTGGCCGCCTGGCATGACAGGGGTGAAACCAATCAGCTGGTCACCCTTGAGATTCATCATGTAACCGATGCCGATGCGCGCGGGAACGAGCCTTTGTACCACAATGGCAAGCTTGTAGGGCGGGCAACTTCGGGCGGATATGGCTGGCGAACCTCCAAGAGCCTTGCGCTTGCCATGCTGCCGCCGGCCCTGGCCAGGATCGGTACCGATGTGCAAATCGACATCCTTGGTAACCGGCACGATGCAACGGTTATTGGGGAATCGCCCTTTGATCCGGAGAATGAACGCCTGAGGGGGTAGGATTTCCGACGGCCCTAATTTGGTCCTTAGGCCGAACAGTCCAGCTGTTGTGGCACCGGGGGCTTTAGCAGGGCCGCCTCGCCATAGGCGCTGAGGATGGTATGCACGTTTGAGCGGGCGCGGAACAATTTATTCCCCTCAGCCCTTTCCCCGACCATTTGCGCCACAAAAGGCGCCGATGGCCGCCATGCCGCCCCGGTCGCCTCACGGCCACGACGTGCCCGGCCCGTCACATGGACAGGGACCAGGTTCATCGGCCTTGGGATCGCGGGGCCACTGGGGTTATGGGCATTGCTCATGAACGGTTGCCAATTGTTTCAAAACGGATCACTCGGCAACAACGTCGCAAAGTCGAGGCCAGATCGCTCCTTAACAATTTATTAACCAAAAGCAGCGGTGTCGAGGTGGTTTGCGCTTTTCGCCGGTTTTTTCTTAACGCTCAGGCCGTTTACTACCCACACCGGCCAGGACCGGTCCCGATTTTTCCCTGGTTTTGTAGTGAGTTTTGAATGAAATCCGGTGGCGATACGCCAGTGAAAGCGGCCAGAAGCGGGAATAATTACCGTCCCTCCCGGGCCAATCACTCCACTGAGATACCCTATGACGCTTGGCCCTTGGCAGTGAAACGCGCCGAGCTGGTTGAAGCGAGCCTCGCCGCCACCGGCGCCATTGCCTATGAATGGGATTTCGACAGTGACCAGATTATCTGGAGTTCGGGGTGGTCCACCTTCGCCGGTGGAGCGACCAGTTCCGCCCCGGAAAACGGCAAATCACTGTGGGCGGCCATAAATGCCGAGGACCGCGACCGCCGTTACGAAACCATGTTTGGCGGGACCGAATGTGACGAGGGAGACGGTGTCCTGTTCAGATCCGAGTACGGACTGACGCCAATGGGCAAGTTACCGGGATTTGCCGTTACCGAAGATGGACGCTGGTACACCGACGAGGCTGGGAAACCGCGCCTTGCAAGGGGTGTGCTGCGGCGGGCCGAAGTGCCCGTTAAGTCGCCATTGACCAGCGCCGGGGTCGCAGGGCAAGCCCAGCCAGTGGACACCCTGCCCAGCACAACGACCACCGAACAAGGTCTGCTTAGCCGTCACGGTCTTCAGGCGGCACTCGGCCGAGAGGTAGGGCAGGCGGTGCGCCACGGTGGCACGGCGGGCTTTCTCTTGATCGGCATCGATGCACTTGCCAAAGTCAATCACGCCTATGGCTTTGAAGTCGCAGACCGGATGATCGCCGCCGTCTGGCAGCGTGTGCGGGACGCTTTGCCCAATTCGGTGGTCCTTGCCTGTTATTCAAGCAACAAACTCGGTGCCATTCTGCCTTGCGGCAGCAGAGCCAAAATTGAGGCTATCGCCAATACCATTATCGGCGCGGCCACAACCCTGACCGACCGTTGCGAAGCTAGTCAGATCCCGGTGTCGATATCCATCGGCGGTGTGCGTTTGCCCGATCAGGCCAATTCGGCGGAAATGGCGATGTACAGGGCCGAAGAGGCGTTGTCGGCGGCCCGTAAAACGTCCCAGTCTTCTTATTGTGCTTACACACCGTCCAGTGCCCGCGAAGAGGCCCGCCAGTTTAATATTGGCCTGGCGGACCGCATCGTATCTGCCCTCAATGACCGGCGGCTCCATGTCGACTACCAGCCGGTGGTAAAAGCCCAAGGCGGCGACATCGCATTTTTCGAATGCCTCCTCCGGCTTACCGAAACAGACGGCACGGTGACCGCCGC
>QILX01000352.1 GCA_003232175.1 Hyphomicrobiales bacterium
CCGTAAAGGGCCTCCAGCTCCTCGATACTTGTTATTGTGGTCATGTCTATGCGTCCACACCGCCAAGGGCATTAATATATCGCCATTCCGCGACCGTTACCGGCTGCACGCTGAGGCGGGAGTTTTTAACCAGCACCATATCGGCGAGTTTGGGATCAGCCTTGATCTGATCAAGGCTGATCGGAGTGCTAAAGGGCACCACTGCTGTGACATCGACGCAAGCCCATTTGCCGGTGGTATCAGTTGAATCCGGGTGGGCCAATTTCATGACCTCGACGATACCGACAATGCGTTTTTCGTTCACTGAGTGGTAAAAATACCCCCGATCACCGAGTTTCATGTCCCGCATGTGGTTGCGGGCCTGGTAATTGCGCACTCCGTCCCATTCCTCGCCCACGCTTCCCTTTTTGACCTGATCGTCCCATGACCAGGTCGCCGGTTCAGATTTAAACAGCCAGTAGGCCACGAGTGTCCCTCCAGTTTGTCGTTATGTCGGCCACGTTCTATCACGCCTTGACCCCGGCGCCACCCGCCGCCGGCGCCTCGGCATCCAATGGCCAGCGCGCCCTGGCGGCAAAATCGAGCCCATCGGTCAGGCCCAGAACCAGGCGTTCGGCCCCGGCCCAGGCGACCATGGCGCCGTTATCGGTGCACAGCGCCGCCGGGGGTACGGTGAGGTCAAAGCCGCGCGACGCCGCCAGCACCGCCAGGGCCCGCGCCAGGGCCTGGTTGGCGGCCACGCCGCCGGCGACGACCAGGTGTCGGGGCCGGGTTTGCCCTATTTCCTCCTCGAACACTTCCATCGCCCGGCCCACTCTGTCGATCACCGCCTCAGTGGCGGCGGCCTGAAATCCGGCACAGCAGTCAGCGATGTCCTTATCGGTCAGCGGCACCAGGGTTTCGGCCGTTCGGGCCACTGCCGTTTTAAGGCCGGAGAAGGAAAAATGGGCATGGTCGCTGCCTTTCAAGGGGCGCGGAAAAGGAAATCGAGACCCATCGCCCAATGCCGCATGGCGTTCCACCTGCGGGCCGCCGGGAAAGGGCAGGCCCAATAGCTTGGCAGTCTTGTCAAAAGCTTCTCCCAGCGCGTCGTCCAGAGTGGTGCCAAGCCGGCGATAATCGCCAACACCGCGCACCGACAACAACTGAGTATGGCCGCCGGACACCAGTAACAACAGATAGGGAAATTCCAGCCCGTGGGTCAGCCGCGCCGTCAGGGCATGGGCTTCAAGATGGTTGACCGCCATCAGCGGCAGGTCATGAACGGCCGCGATCGCTTTGGCCGTCGTCAGTCCGACCAGCAACCCGCCGATAAGCCCCGGGCCCGCTGTGACGGCGATCCCGTCAAGATCGGCGAATTTAAGGTCCGCTTCTTCCATGGCCGCAGAGACGATCCGGTCGGCATGGGCGACATGGGCTCTGGCGGCGATTTCCGGCACCACGCCACCATATGGGCGGTGCTCTTCGTCTTGTGAGAGGACAACGTTGGATAAAATACGGCCCTGCCCACCGCCCTCGCGAATGACCACGGCGGCGGCGGTTTCGTCGCAACTGGTTTCCAGGCCGAGAATTTTCATTGCACCCTGACGCCATTTGAAGGCGCATTTGCGTTTCGGGGATTGACTATTCATAACTGTGTTGAAAGGCCCTCGCGCCGGTGCGGGCGCCATGTTTATCACCTGTTTGAATGTCCATGCAAAGTTCGAAAATTCGCATCGGTACGCGCGGCAGCCCTCTGGCACTTGTGCAGGCCAATATTGTCGCAAAGGCCATTGGCCATGCCCATGGCCTCGCGCCGGACGATATCGAGATCGTCGTCATCCGCACCACCGGCGACCGGGTGCAGGACCGGGCCTTGTCTGAGCTTGGTGGCAAAGGCCTGTTCACCAAGGAAATCGATGAGGCACTGCTTGCTGGCGACATCGACATGGCGGTTCATTCGATGAAGGACGTGCCGACCACCTTGCCGCCCGGTCTGGTGATCCCGACGCTTCTACCGCGCGAGGACCCCAGGGACGCGTTTATTTCTTCCGTTGCCGACCACATCGCCGGGCTGCCCCGCGGCGCAAGGGTTGGCTCGGCATCATTACGCCGCGCCGCCCAGCTCCGCCGGTTGCGGCCCGATGTTGAGGTGGTGAATTTTCGCGGCAATGTCGATACTCGTCTGAAAAAACTTGGCGCCGGAGAGGTTCAGGCGACATTTCTGGCGCTCGCCGGTATTCGCCGGCTCGGGCTGGAGGCGCATGTCACCTCAATAGTCGATGAGACCGACATGCTGCCGGCGGTGGCGCAAGGGGCCATAGGCATTCAGATCCGCGAAGATGATGCGCCAATTCGCCAGCGACTGAGTCCCCTGGGTGATAAAAAAACTGCCGTGGAAATTGCCTGCGAACGCGAATTTCTCGCCACCCTTGACGGCTCCTGCCGCACCCCCATTGCCGGGCTGGCGCGGCTTGAAGATGGTCGATTGCTGTTTACCGGGCGCGTCGTCAGCCCCGATGGTAGCCAATGCCTCGATATCTCGGCGCAAGGACGCCCCAGCGAGGCGGTAGCCCTGGGCCGTGAGGCCGGCCAGAATCTGCTGGCGCGCGGGGCTGGCCGCCTCGTTGCTTCATGAGCCAGGTTTAGATGTCCCGCTGGTTGGTCACACGGCCCTGTGCCGACGCTCAAATCCTCGCAGAGACCTTGGGCACGATGGGACACACCTCCATCATCTCACCGGTTATCCACGTGCTGCAGCTACCGTTCCGGCCAATCGACTGGTCCACCTACGACGCCATCATCTTCACCAGTTCCAACGCCGTGCGCTTAGGAGGGAAATTTCCCAAATACGCGTAGGAATAAAAACGGCGGAGGCGGCAAAGGGGGCGGGATTTACCTCGGTGTCCTCCGCCGACGGCAATGTCCAAACCCTGGCCCGACATCTTGCCCGCCGGTCGCAAGGCGCACCAAGCCGATATCTTCATATTTGCGGACAGCAAACCAAGGGTGACCTGCATGGAGCACTTGGCGCGGCCGGCCGAAACGTTGAGACCGTCGCTGTATATCAGGTTGAGCCGGCGGCAAGGCTGACCGACGAGGCCGTGCAGGAGCTTCGGGCCGGAACTCTTGACGGTGTCATTTTATTGTCGCCGAAAACCGCACGGGTTTTTGCGCAGCTGGCTAGCCATGCCAACATCGACGCGATGGTGGAAGATATTGTGTTCGCGGTGATATCGGAGGCCACTGCCACCGAACTTGGCGGGTTCGGCGGCAATATCAAAGTCGCCAGCCACCCTGATCTGGAGCACGTGCTGGCCCTGCTGCATTGACAGCCCCCATTTAACTCGATTGCAATTGCCGTACATGAGCCGGTATTCATATCCGATGGACCTGAATGCCCGCCAGGCTTGAGGCTGGGCAAGGAGCAAACAAAATACCTCATGACGACCGGGAAAAACAAACCGCCCCCCCGCAAAGGTGCAAAGCCGTCCGCCACCACAAAACCGCGTGCCATCATCGAAGGCAGCGCCAAGGATGTAACGCCCAGGGTGAGCAAAGATGAAACCAACGCCAAAAAAACCACGCCAGAACCAACCCGGAGCGCCGAAGCCAAAACCGCCCCCGGGACCACACCGACCCGCCGGCCCGGAAGCCTGCCCATCGGGGCGCTAATTGCCGCGAGCCTCGTTGGCAGTATGGCGACCGTGGCGCTCATGGCGCTGGTGATCAGTATTGACGGCCCACAGCGCTCCTGGCTGGCGCGGTCGACCGGCGCGGAGGAAGCGGCCCGGCTGGCTGCTGAGGCATCGCAAATGGCTCGGATTTCTGCCGCAAAACTGGAAAAGACCATTGCCGGACAGCAATCGCTGATGACGGACATGGCGGCCCGCCTTGCCAAGACGGCTACCCTGAGTGGCGAGGTGCCCGATATTACTGCGCGCCTAGAGGGGCTGGGCGAGATCCCAGCCCAGACCACAGCCTTGGCTTTGCGCCTTGAGGCGGCGGAAACACGCCTTGATACCCTCGCCGCCAATGCCGCCACTCGCAGCGAGACGGTTAATTCCCTCGCCCGTGCCCTTGACCAGGCAGCAAAGGCCGGGACCAGCACGACAACGGTCACAGCAGCACTGGAGCTGGCGATTTTGCGCCTCGATGACGCTGAAGTGCAATTGGCCAGGCTGGACGAGGCCGTCGCGACAATGGTGCAAACCACTCCGGCGGACGTAAACCTTAACCGCGACATTCAAGCCCGGTTTTCCACTCTCTCTCAGGAAGTGGAGGCCCTTGCCGCCGCCATGTCGTCAGAGCGATCCGGCGCGCTTGCCGTGAATTTTAGCCAGCTCAAATCCGCAATATCAGATGGCCGACCCTATGCCGACCTGCTGTCACCTTTTGCACAAAACCCGGCAGCGGCAGGGCTGACCGGACTCGCCGCAACCGGCGCACCCAGCATCGTCAGCCTTCGGGACGAACTGGCAAATTTGCGCAACCGGGAAGTTATCACGGACGAAATTGGAGGCACTCTGGGCCGCATCACCAGTCTTTTTGGGGG
>QILX01000135.1 GCA_003232175.1 Hyphomicrobiales bacterium
TATTCACTGTCCGCAGTCCTGGTGAGCGCAATTCTGGCGGTTGTTTTGGGTTTGTGTTTTGCCTATCGGCATTTTGCCGAAGCGTTGTTGCGCCCCCTGGCCAACGGCAAGGTGATTTTGGGGATTGCGCGCATCGTCGCCGTGACCGCCGCAATGCAAGGGCCAACACTGATCGCCTTTGTTCTGCTGGGTCTGGCCGTCGAGCCCTCGGTGTCGCTCCCAAGTCTGGTAGCGTCATCGGTTATCGTCATGTTCGCAGCGGCCCTGCCGATCAGCTTCGGCGGCTGGGGGGTGCGTGAGCTGGGGGCCGTTTACGCCTATGGCGCCATCGGCATCGCAGCTCATGATGCTGTAGTGATATCGGTCATGCTGGGCCTATTGTCCCAACTTGTCCTGCTGGCGGCAGCGAGCTTTAGTTTTCTGCTCAGGTCCGGCGATTCCCCCGGAGGCAAGGTCGGATTGCGACCTTTTTCTCCGGCGATGCCGGTGAGTGAATGGATGGTCTGGTCGTGGGGAACCGGCATTGCGGTTGCCACCCTGGTTTTGTTTCAGGCCAAGCTGCCGATCGGTTCGTCCAATGTGCTGGTCAATTTTGCCGATCCGGTTGCCCTTGTCGGCGCGGCGCTCTTTCTGCTTGCATGGGCGCGGATTAAATTCCGCCAGGCCGTCTGGCGGCTGGGAGCGATCGAGATCATCATCCTGGCCGCCACGGCTGTTATCTGCCTCGGTTTTGTGATCGGTTGGTGGCGTATTGGATTGACCAACTGGGCGCTGATCAACCGCTTTATCGGCTGGGCGATCCTGATCGCCTATGCTTTGACCGGCGCTCTTGTCGTTGTCGTGGGCGGCACCAGGGGTCTCAATGTATTGGCGCGCACTTATCTTGCCGCCGTTGTGGCTGTGGTCATCGTCGATCTTGCCTTGCGGCTCTGGGTTTTGGTTTTGCCGACTGTCAGCATCGATATATTACCGATACGGATGGAGGGATTTGCTGGAAATCCCAATGCCTTTTCATTTCAACTCCTGATCGCCATTGCCGTAGCGATCGTTCTTGCAACGCCTCGCGCTCAGTCAAAACGTGCCGATTGGTTCCTTGCCATTGCAGTGGCAGTTTGTTTTGCAGGTCTCTGGTTTGCATCCTCCCGTTCCGGATGGATCGCGCTGGCTGGTGGTCGCGTTAAGTCTGAAAACCATACGTTTTCGTGACCTTTCACTCTGGCTGGCCCTTGGTTTGGCGACCATCGTCGTATTTGAGGTCCTCAATTCCAATTTGCCATCTCTGTTGTTCCCGTCCCTTACGCAGAACCCGCGCAATATCGAATTATTTTTCACCCGCAGTCTTTTTGAAGACTCCAATGACGGATTACGCTTGCAGAGCCTATTGGGGGGACTGGACCTGTGGTTGAAATATCCGCTGTTTGGCGCCGGGCTTGGCGTATTCATCCAGCAGAGGATGGCCGAATTTGGTGAACCCCTGGTCATTCACAATTCGGCAATGTGGATTCTTGCCGAATTGGGGCTGGTGGGATTTGCAACTTTTGCCACAGGATTTTTTCTGATGGTAAAAAACGCTTGGGTTAGGCGTCTGCTGCCGCTCGAAGGCCGGCAACACGTCCTGCTGTTGCTGCTGGCCGCCATGATGGCAGTTCACGCCACATTCCACGATATGTTCTTCCAGAGGACATTTTGGTTTTTTCTCGGCGCCTGCCTGGCGGTGCCGGCGGCTTTGGTCCGCCTTCGCCTGGTGCAGCGCTACAAAAAGCCGTCAATTCTTTATGTGATCGGATCGCTTCACCGTGGCGGCGCCGAAATCCATGTGGCCGGTATTGCTGCGGGGCTCAAGGCGCATGGCATGGATCCAGTTATCTATTGCACCGCTACAGCCGGTCCATTGGCCGGGGGCGCTAAGGCGGCTGGCATAGAAGTAATCGCTCCGAACTCTCTTTGGGCCGCGGCCGGGCGTTGGCGGCTGGTTCGTGGGGGCATGGTGGTGTTCAGCGCCATCAGGTTAGTTAAAACTTTGCGGGAACGGGATCCAACGGTGGTGCATTTTTTCCTGCCCGAAGCCTATATCATCGGTGGAATTGCGGCCATTTTGGCCCACAGTCCCCGGCGGATTATGAGCCGCCGCAGTCTTAACGACTATCGAAGCCGCCGGCCACTGTTGGCCGCGGCCGAGACGTTTTTACATCCGACAATGGACGTCGTGCTTGGCAATTCCATGCAGGTTGTCCGCCAGCTCCATGAGGGTGAAGCCATTCCCCTGTCCAGGCTCGGCCTGATCTACAATGGTGTGGATTCCGAGAGGTTTAGCCCCGACATTGCCGATATATCCTATCGCGACCGGCTCGGCATCGCCCGCGATACGCTGGTCATCACCATTGTCGCCAACCTCATCCCCTATAAAGGTCATGCGGATCTTTTGACCGGAATTTCCAGCGTTTTGGCGGATATGCCGGAAAAATGGTGTCTTGCCGTTGTTGGGCGCGATGATGGCGAGGGGGAGGTGTTAAAATCTCTGGCCGCTCGGGTCGGTCTTCAGGACAATATTGTGTTCCTGGGCGAGCGCGACGATACCGCCAAGATCCTCGCGGTCTCCGATATCGGCATCAATGCCTCCCACGAGGAGGGATTTTCCAATGCGGTACTTGAGTGCATGGCTGCCGCCCTGCCGATGGTCGTGACCGATGTTGGCGGTAACCCTGAAGCGGTCTACGACGGTAAGACCGGATTTGTTGTGCTCCCGCGGTCGCCAACGGAACTTGGCCGGGCAATCGCGCGGCTCGCCACTGACAAGGCGTTGCGGCAAAAGATGGGACGGTTTGGGCGTGAGCGGGTTCTGGCGAATTTCTCCGCCTCGGTATGCCTGGGCCATTACGCGATGTTATATCGCGACCTGGCAGCGAACCTGCCGCAAGCTGAATACATCTCGACACTGCAAAGCACGGATCCGTTCTGGAACCGTACCGATGATCCGGTATCAGGCTGATGTGCGGGATTTGCGGTTTCTGGCAGGACGGGGCGGGCAGCCGCTCCGAACTTGACGCCCGGGCCAAGCTCATGAGCCGGGCACTGGTTCATCGCGGCCCTGACGGCAGTGGCACGTGGGTCGATGCCGATGCCGGCCTGGCCTTTGGACACCGGCGGCTGGCGATCGTCGATCTTACTGAAACCGGAAATCAGCCAATGAGTTCGGTGTCGGGCCGTTTTGTCATCACCTACAATGGTGAGATTTATAACCATATCGAATTGCGCAAGGAGTTGGAGGCCACAGGCCGGGTCTTTCGCGGCACCTCGGACACCGAGGTCATCGTCGAGGGCTGCGACGAATGGGGTGTCGAGGCCATGGCCCGCCGCATGATCGGCATGTTTTCTTTTGGCCTTTGGGACCAGAAATACCGCCGGCTGAGCCTGGTCCGCGACCGGCTGGGAATCAAACCGCTTTATTGGTCACTTAAAGATGGGATGCTGGTTTTCGGCTCCGAGCTCAAGTCATTGACGGCCCTGAAACATTTCAGCTTCCAGATCGACCGCAACGCCTTGGCGCTCTTCATGCGCGATGGCTATGTGCCGGCGCCAAGCAGCATCTACAAGGGGGTTTTTAAACTTCCTCCGGGAAATATTCTGCAGATCGGCGCCGACCGTAGCCCGAAAATATTTACCTTCTGGTCCCTGGATGATGTGGCCCGAGCCGGCCAGGAAGCGCCGCTTGATTGCGGAGACAAAGAGGCAGCCGACCAGCTTGAATTTCTTCTGTCCGATGCCATCGAGCGCCGCATGATCGCCGATGTGCCCCTTGGGGCGTTTTTATCCGGCGGCATCGACAGCTCGGTTGTCGCGGCTCTGATGCAAAAGGCCTCGTCAGCTCCGGTGCGAACGTTTTCAATCGGATTTGAGGA
>QILX01000365.1 GCA_003232175.1 Hyphomicrobiales bacterium
ATGTGGGTCGCCTATCTTACCGGTGTGTCCGTGGCCTTTGACCGGGGCACGTTGTCGATCTTCCAGACCCTGGCATCAAAACGGGAGCGCGGCGCCTCCGGCCTGCCGCCGACCCGCGAAGATTTGTATTCCTGAGCAGGTCGCGAGGCGACCTGGTTTTTTCGTTGATTAAGTCTGTGCCATCCCACTCCCCCGCCCGGCCACCCTATAGATTGTATCCTGGGGGTGGCCGGGTGGGGGAGTGGGATGGCACAGACTTAATCTAGAGCATTTCCGTTTTTAACGGAATCACTCTAGATATTTTCGCTCACGGCTATTTCGGTGCTATGCACCGAGCCTGCACGGGCGCGGCTTCACGCCGGGCAGCGCTTGCTGCCTGAGCGCTTCCGTTAAAAACGGAAACGCTCTAATCAACGCAAAAACTCTTCAGGATGGCACAGACTTACCCAAAATCATCGAAAAATCTCTTCAGACGATCTCATCAAGCCGGGCATAGTCGTCTTCGCGATAGGACTGAATGACGCTGGCGATATCGTCGGTGCTGACATCGAGTGAGGTGAGGACTATGCTTCCCAGTTGCAGGCTGGATTCAGCCGCCTCGGAGACCACCTCGGTTGCCCCGGCCTGCTCCAGCCGCGCCATATGCTGCCGGTCCCGCGCCCGGACATATATCGGCAGATCAGGAAATTGACCGCGCAGTGCTGAGACGACGGTGCTGGCGGTTTTGGCCTGATCGATGGTAACGACGACGGCCTTGGCCCGCGCCGCACCGGCGGCACCCAGAACATTGACCTGATCGGCGTCGCCATAATAGACCGGCATGCCCCGGGCCCGGCATCTGGCGACCCGGCCCTGGTCAAGATCGAGCGCGACATAGTCAAGCCCGGCGTCCGACAGCACTTTGGCGACTGTCTGGCCAACCCGGCCAAACCCGACAATCAGCACATGGGCGTTCACGTCCGCGATTTCGGTCTCGATGGGGCTTTGGTCTGCGTTCCGGGGGTCATCCAGACGGCCGGCGAAGGTTTTGCCGATAGTGAACATTGCCGGTGTTGCGACCATGGAAAGGGTGATCACCGCCAGCAGAATTTGCGCCACATCGACCTCGATTAGGCCAAGGGTCATGGCAGCGCCAAAAAGCACAAAGCCGAACTCGCCGCCCTGGGAGAGCGCCAGGCCCACCCTGACCGAAACTCCGGCGGGCAGGCCGACAACCCGGCACAGCCCGGCGGTTACCAGGGCCTTGCCGGCCAGAAGGCTTACGACCAGCACGGCGATCAGGCCCAGATTGTCCAGGATCAGCCCGATATCGATACCCATGCCGATGGTCATGAAAAACAGGCCAAGCAGAATGCCGCGAAACGGCCTGATGTCCGCCTCGATCTGATGGCGGTATTCTGTTTCGGCCAGCAGCAGCCCAGCCAAAAGCGCCCCCAGCGCCATGGACAGCCCGGCAATCGACATGATCCAACCCATGCCCAGAACCACCAGCAATGTGGTCGAGACAAAAAGCTCGGCGCTGCGCACCCCGGCGATGATCCGGTAAAGCGGGCGCAGGAGATAACGCCCGAAACCGGCAACAATGACCAGGGCCATAGCCCCGTTCAGGGCCGCCTGGCCGAAAACGTCATAAAATGACGAACCGGCGGTGCCGAGCAGGGTCACCAGAATGAGCAGCGGCACCACCGCAAGATCCTGCAGCAACAATATGGAAAAGGCGGAAAGCCCGAAGGGCGTAGCACGTTCACCCCGTTCTGCGAGCATTTGCAAGACAAACGCGGTCGAAGACAGGGCCAGGCCGCCGCCGATGATCACACTTGCGTCCACGCCCATGCCAAACCACCAGGCAACCGCGCCGATAAGGCCGCCGGTGACCAGCACCTGGAGTGAGCCCAGGCCGAAAACCTTGGATCCCAAAGTGCGCAAACGGCCCACCGAAAGTTCCAGACCGATCATGAACAGCAAAAAAACCACGCCGAATTCGGCCAGGGTGGTCGCGGCCTCGGTGTCGCCGATGATCGCCAGGCCATGAGGGCCGATGATGATGCCCGCGACCAGATAGCCCAGGATTGGGCTTGAACGAAATTTACGGAATACCGGGACGATAACGACCGCGGCGGCCAGAAAAACCAAGACGTCGGCAAGATTTTGCGAGTGGTCCAATTTGAACTCCCCAGGGTGGACTGGGAGGATGCCACCAGCTCCGGGCGCAGATTACCATCTAAACGTGAAATGCTCTAAAACAGACTTTCATCATAAACTGGCTTTCCGTCCATGCTTATGCCCTTGATCTTGCCCCGGCCATCGGGGAGCACCGAGACGACAATGCCCATCTTGTTGGCATCGCGCAGCTTTTCCAGCTCCTGGGCGCGTTTTTTCGGTGCGTAATAGCGGGTAAATGGCAGGCTGATCCGCACTGTCTTGTTTTTGTTCTTATCGCTGATCATGTAGTCGGTATATTTTGTCGAGGATTTTAAGAAAGGTCCGCTCTTGGGTGCTGTTGTGGTCAGCGCGGCAATCTCCCAATAGGCGCCTTCACCCTTCTGCAATATGGCCAATATCGGTTTTCCCGGCTCCAGCTCGTCCTTTGGGGCAAATTTGTCCCGCTGGACCTGCTGAATGTTGAGGCGCAGTGTCACATAGTGGCCGCGAAAAAAGTCGCGCGGATCGATCATGGTGGACTCCAGCACAACTTCGGTGCCGCTATTGAGCTCCACCCAGTGGCCGCGGATCATCCATGCCAATGCCGCGGATTGCAGCGCGGCGACGATCACAAGTCCCAAAAGCAGACGCTTGGCTATCATGATGTGCCCTCGGCGGCGGACCGTCGTTCCCGGCGCAACAGGAATACCGCCGTGGCTAGCAGACCCGTGCCGGCAAGGGCGTAGAACGCCGCGGTGTTGATCAGCGAGCCGAACAATTGGTCGTAAGTGATCAGCAGAACAGCTGCAAAACTTAAATAACCGACAGCCGAAACGAACCTGGCTTCCAGCCGCCAGCCAAAGCGGATGGTCCAGATGCACAAGGCCATGGCCACCACGGAGAACAGAACAAAATCGGCCGACAGGAGCTGGAGCACCGACATTCTGGCGATCACCAGCACCAAACCGGCAATAGGGATAACCCACTGATCTCTCAG
>QILX01000315.1 GCA_003232175.1 Hyphomicrobiales bacterium
ATGAAATTATTCGGTGGTCTTGGTTTTGTCATCCTTGCATCGCTGGCGTTGTCGGCATGCCAGGCCGCGGATCTTGAAACCGCCGAGGCGCAGTTCCTCGCCTACGATCTGGTCGAGCCCACCGCCAGCACCGTCACCGTCTGCCACGGCTACAATTGCCGGTATAAAACCCAGATCCGCATGAGTGAAAGCGATTTCGTAGGCATAGATGCCATCTTCGCCAGTTCGGACGGCACCGCGGCAGGAGAGCGTATCGCCATGGCGGATGCCATTGGCTATCTGGAGCGTATCACCGGCGAGTTGATTGGTACGTCAGTCAATCCGGGCGGGGTGCTGGCAAATGAATATATCGGCGATCCCACAAGGCAGGACTGCATTGACGAGGCCTCGACCGCCACGGGCTATCTGGTGATGTTATCCAAACGCGGACTGATCAAGCAGCACACAATCGTCAAACCCCAGATGCGCGGAATTTTCATTGATGGCCGCTGGCAGCATGCCACCGCCGTGGTCACACAAAACGATTCCGGCGAGGCCTTTGCCATAGACAGCTGGTTTCGCCCCAATGGCCAGCCCGCCGTCATCATGACCTTGAATGACTGGTTGAACGACTTTGAAGGCGTTGAATCCAAGCAGCTGCCCCAGCATAATACTGGTTGATCTGGTCGCTCGGAACATTCACCAGCGCCAGGTTTCCTCTTATTCCGCCGCGTTCGGTGCCACTTTTTTGGTTGCCGGCCTTCGATCAAGGACAGCCCTGAGATACTGCCCGGTATAGCTTTCCGGCGTGGCCGCGACCTCTTGCGGGGTGCCGGTTGCGATGATGCGCCCGCCGCCGTCGCCGCCTTCAGGGCCCAGATCGATAATCCAGTCCGCCGTCTTGATCACCTCGAGATTGTGCTCGATGACGACGACCGTGTTGCCGGTGTCCACAAGCTGGTGCAGCACTTCAAGCAATTTGGCGACGTCGTGGGTGTGCAGGCCGGTGGTTGGCTCATCAAGGATATAAAACGTCCGCCCGGTGGCGCGTTTGGCTAGCTCCTTGGCGAGTTTTACCCGCTGGGCCTCGCCGCCGGACAACGTATTGGCGCGCTGGCCCACTTTGATATAACCCAGGCCAACCCGCTCCAGGGTCACCATTTTCTCGCGCACCGAGGGCACCGCCTTGAAGAACCCCGCGGCTTCCTCGACGGTCATATCGAGCACATCGGCAATGGGAACTCGATCTCAAGGGTCTCGCGATTGTAGCGCTTGCCCATGCAGTTGTCGCAAGTGACATAGACGTCCGGCAAAAAGTGCATTTCGATCTTGATGACACCGTCGCCCTGGCAGCCCTCGCAGCGCCCACCCTTGACATTGAAGGAAAACCGGCCCGGCTTGTAGCCGCGCGCGCGCGCCTCGGGCAGGCCGGAGAACCAGTCGCGAATGGGGGTGAAGGCGCCGGTATAGGTGGCGGGGTTTGAGCGCGGCGTGCGGCCGATGGGGCTTTGATCGATATCGATGATCTTGTCGAGAAATTGCAGGCCCGAAAGGCTCTCATGGGCGCCGGGATGGGCCCGGGCGCCATTGAGCCGCCGCGCCAGCGCCCGGTAGAGCGTATCGATCACCAGGGTCGATTTTCCCGAACCCGAAACCCCGGTGATGCAGGTAAAGGTGCCCAGCGGGATATCAACATCGACGCATTTAAGGTTGTTGGCGTCCGCACCCCGGAGTTTCAAAACCCGGCTCTTTTTGCCCTTGCGGCGATTTTTGGGCAACGGGATCTGCAAAAATCCGGTGAGGTACTGGCCGGTCAGGCTGTCCGCCGACGCCATGATATCGGCAGGGGTGCCCGCGGCAACAATTTCGCCGCCATGAATGCCGGCGCCGGGACCGATATCAATCACATGATCGGCGGTCAAAACCGCTTCTTCGTCATGTTCGACAACGATGACGGTGTTGCCCAGATCGCGCAAGTGACGCAAGGTTTCCAGCAGTCTGGCGTTGTCGCGCTGATGCAGGCCGATGGAGGGCTCGTCGAGCACATAAAGCACCCCGGTCAGTCCCGAGCCGATCTGGCTGGCGAGGCGAATGCGCTGGCTTTCGCCCCCCGACAGCGTGCGCGAGCCGCGCGACAGGGTCAGGTATTCCAGCCCGACATCGTTGAGGAATTGCAGGCGCTCGCGGATTTCCTTCAGGATGCGGGTGGCGATTTCATTTTGTTTATCGCTCAAGACGTGGGGCAGTTCGGTGAACCACCGCCCGGCATCGCGGATCGACATGGCCGCCACCTCGCCGATATGCAGGCCATCGATCCGAACCGCCAGGGCTTCGGGCTTGAGGCGGTTGCCGGCGCAAGCGTCGCACGGCTCAAGGGTCTGGTATTTGCCGATCTCATCCCGGCTCCACTGGCTGTCGGTTTCGCGCCAGCGCCGCTCCATATTGGGGATCACCCCTTCAAAGGGTTTGCTGAGTTCGTATTTCCGCGCGCCGTCGTCATAGGTGAAGACGATGTCTTCGCCGCCGGACCCAAACAGCACCGCGTCTTGCGCCGCCTTGTCCAGCTCCGACCACGGCGTGGTGACCGCAACCCCATAATGCCGGGCGAGCGCCTCAAGGGTCTGGGCGTAATAGGGTGAAGTCGAGCGTGCCCAGGGCGCCACCGCACCGCGCCTCAGCGAGAGATTTTCGTCGGGCACGATCAGGGAAGCGTCGATGACAAATTCGGTCCCCAGCCCGTCGCATTTGGGGCAGGCGCCAAACGGATTGTTGAAGGAAAACAGCCGGGGCTCGATTTCCTCGATGGTAAAACCGGACACCGGGCAAGCGAACCGGGCCGAAAATATCAGCCGCTCGTGGGTTTCGTTGCGGGAAAGGTTCGGGGCGGCCAGGCGTGCCTCATCTAGAGGTTTGTCGGCCATCTCGGCGATGGTGATGCCGTCGGCCAGCTCCAGTGCGGTCTCGAAACTGTCGGCGAGGCGGCTCGCCATGTCCGGCGCCACGACGATGCGGTCGACCACCACATCGATATCGTGGGTGAATTTCTTGTCCAGCGCCGGCACATCGGCGATTTCGTAAAACGCGCCATCGACCTTGATCCGCTGGAAGCCGCGCTTCATCAGCCCGGCCAGCTCCTTTTTGTACTCGCCTTTGCGCCCGCGCACGATAGGCGCCAGCAGATAGGCGCGCGTGCCCTCGTCCAGCGCCAGCACCCGGTCAACCATCTGGCTGACGGTCTGGCTTTCGATGGGCAGGCCAGTCGCGGGCGAGTAGGGCACCCCGATACGGGCATAAAGCAGGCGCAGATAATCGTAGATCTCGGTGACGGTGCCGACGGTCGAGCGGGGGTTTTTCGAGGTGGTTTTCTGCTCGATGGAAATCGCCGGGGAGAGCCCGTCGATCTGGTCGACATCCGGCTTCTGCATCATCTCGAGGAACTGGCGCGCATAGGCCGAAAGACTTTCGACATAACGCCGCTGGCCCTCGGCATAAATGGTATCGAACGCCAGCGACGACTTGCCCGAGCCCGACAACCCGGTGAAGACGATCAGCTTGTCGCGCGGCAGGTCGATATCAATATTTTTGAGGTTATGCTCGCGGGCGCCGCGGATGGAAATGGTATCGCGCATGGATGAAAACTACTCTCCGGAGGCCGCGGCCCCAACGTTTTTGTTGGCCGTTCGCGCTTCAAAACCAGACCGTGTCAGTTCGAAATAGTTATGAAGCAACGGTTTTTTACCATGTAACCGCTGCCCGCGCTGTTCGAATCCCAACCTGTCAACAACCCTCAACGACCGGTGATTGTCCGGCAGGACAACGGCGCTTATGTGGTTCAGTCCGGTTACGCCAAAGACGTGCCGCAGCAGGACAATCGCTGCTTCGGTGGCATACCCCTTGCCCCAGGCGTGGGGGAGCAGATGATACCCCAGCTCGACCTCGTCAGAGC
>QILX01000097.1 GCA_003232175.1 Hyphomicrobiales bacterium
GTGGAAACCGCGCGCACCGCGGATTTTTCGCATAGTGAAGCCGCGGCGCTTTATGACGCGGTGCTGGCGGAGAAGGCCACAGCCGCCCAGGCCGAAGACTTCCGCGCCCACATGCTGACCGAAATGGCGCGCATGAGCCTTGAAGACGGGCTGGTGATGCAGCTTCACGCCGGCTCGGTGCGCAACCACAATAGGGCGCTTTATCAGACCTACGGCCCCAATATCGGCGCCGATATCCCCCGGGCGACCGATTATGTGAACGATTTGCGGCCCCTGCTTGATGCGGTCGGCAACGCAACCGGCTTCCGGCTAATCCTTTTCACCCTGGACGAAACCACCTTTTCCCGCGAACTGGCGCCCCTTGCCGGACACTACCCATCGCTGGTGCTTGGCCCCCCCTGGTGGTTCTTCGACAGCCCCGATGCCATGTTGCGCTTCCGGCGCAGCACCACCGAAACCGCCGGGATCTACAACACCGCCGGTTTCAACGACGACACCCGCGCCTTCCTCTCCCTCGGCGCCCGCCACGATATGGCCCGGCGGGTGGATTGCCGCTATCTGGCCGAACTGGTCGCCGAGCACCGGCTGGAAATGGATGACGCCCATATGCTCGCCGCGCAAATGGCCCATGGCCTCGCCGCCCGCGCCTACAATCTTTGAGGCCGGACGTAAAATGCCTGACACTGCCCGACGCATCGTTCACTTAGGGGTTGGAAATTTCCATCGCGCCCATCAGGCCTGGTATACTGCCCATGCCAATGCCGCCACCGGCGAGAATTGGCGCGTTACCGGCGTTTCCTTACGGCGACCCGATGTGGCAGACGCCTTGGCGCCGCAGAATTTCGCCTACACCCTGGAGATCGAGGATGCGGCGGGCACCGAATATGAACGCATCGACGTAATCGAGAACATTATCGTTGCCGCCAAAGCCCCCGGCGATGTCATCGCCGCCATCGCCGACCCCGCGACCGCAATCGTCTCCCTCACCGTCTCGGAGAAGGGCTACACCATCAACGCTGCCGACCGGCGGCTCGACAAAGATGACCCTGGCATTGCAGCCGATCTGTCCGGGTTCCCCCCGCGAACCACAATCGGATTTCTGTCCGCAGGGCTAGCCGCCCGGCGCGTCGCGGGACATAAGGCCCTGACCGTGATGAGTTGCGATAACCTTCCCGGCAACGGCAAGGTGCTGCGGGCCGCCCTACTTGAATTCGCCCAGATCAAGGACCCCGGTCTGGCGGCCTGGATCGATGCCGAAATCGCCTTCCCTTGCGCCATGGTCGACCGGATCGTACCCGCCACCACCAACGCTTTGCGGGCCAGGGTGAAAGCTGCGACACATATGGACGATGCCCTACCGGTCGCCACCGAACGGTTTTCCCAATGGGTCATCGAGGACCGTTTTGCCGGCCCCCGGCCCAAATGGGAGGATGTCGGGGCCCAGATCGTCGAAGATGTCGAGCCTTATGAGATCCGCAAGCTGCGCCTTCTCAACGGCGCCCATTCGGCCCTGGCTTATGCCGGATTGCTGGCGGGCAAAACTTTCGTCCACGAAGCGGTGGCGGACCGGCGCCTGCGCGCCCTTGCCCGCGCGGTGATGATGGAGGCAGCGGAGACCCTGCCAGATAGCGTGGCCGATACCGCGGAAGACTACGCCGCGACCTTGTTACGCCGCTTCAACAATCCCGGCCTGGCCCACTCACTTATCCAGATCGCCATGGATGGCAGCCAGAAACTTCCCGTGCGCATCCTGCCCGCCCTGACCGAGCGCCTTTCAGATGGTCACGCCTCCCCGGCACTTGAAACCGCCATCGCCGCGTGGGCGGCATTCGTAATCCGCACCGCTAGAGAGGGCGGTACCCTCAACGACCCTCTCAATGCCGGATTGATCGCCGCAGGGACGGCGGGGACAGCAGAGGCCGCAAATTCGATTTTGGCGATGCCTGATATTTTCGGCGGATTTGCCGCCGACCACCCCGAGGCCGCGGCGCGGATCGCGGCTCAGGCCTTACCGGAAAATTTCTCCTCGACGAACTGAGACATCTGCGCCACGTGTTTGTCGCCCCAGCCGCTCTCAACCGCCTCGTCGAGCAGCTTGAAGGCCCCGGGGCCGACCTGAGGCGAAATCCCCAGCCCCTCGCACATTTTCAAGGCGTAATTCACATCCTTGCGGGCGTTGACCAGGGAAAAGGCAAGTTTGTCCGAGTTCCCGTCAACCGCGTTGGCCTTGATGAAATCCATCATGCCCGAATGCAACGGGCCAGCCGCCATGACATCGTAAAGGATCTGCTTGTCGACCCCGGCGGCGACCGCCATACCAAAGGCCTCCGACATGCCCGTCGCCATGGTCATGGCAAAACAATTATTGATGAGCTTGATGGTGTGCCCGGCGGCAAGATCGCCAACATGAAAGACGTTTTCACCTAGCTGATCGAATAGCGGTTTCATCGACTCATAATCTTCGGCGCGGCCGCCGGCCATGATATTGAGCTTGCCATCCATGGCATGGGCCGGGGTGCGTCCGAGGGGGGCGTCCATGTACCGGCCGCCTTTGGCCGTGACTTCGGCGCCAAGGCGCTTTGTCGAACC
The DNA here is from genome assembly GCA_003232175.1 of Hyphomicrobiales bacterium. GTDB lineage: Bacteria > Pseudomonadota > Alphaproteobacteria > Rhizobiales > SZUA-8 > SZUA-8. Next base: position 2,590 of record QILX01000097.1, read on the forward strand.
GGGTTCTGAGGTGCCAAAATCTATGATCATGGCGCCGGGCCTCATCCCGGCCATCACGCCGGTCTCGCCGCCCATGGCACTTTCCACCGCATCCGAGGTGGTGACGCAAAACCCGATTATGTCCGACGCCGCGGCAAGGTCTTTGTAGGTCGCGGCCTCCGTAGCGCCGCGCCCCACCAGATCTTCGATGCGTGTCCGGTTGCGATGGGCGATTGGCCCTCATCGAGCAAGCGCCGGCACATGGCGTAGCCCATCAGGCCGATGCCAATAAAACCGATTTTTTCTGTCATGTTCTTTTCCTTCACAAGACCGGAGCGGGCTCATTTTAGCGGATAGTCCTTCCCGCTCCGAAGAGTTTTTTCGTTGATTAAAGGGTTAAGTCTGTGCCATCCCGCTCCCCCACCCGGCCACCCCCTAGATTGTATCCTGGGGGTGGCCGGGTGGGGGAGCGGGATGGCACAGACTTACCCAAAATCAACGAAAAGACTCTTCGGAGCGGGAAGGCACAAGCTTCCTTAATCAACGAAAAACTCTCCGGGCCGGTGCCAGCTACTAACGAAAGACCACACGCATTTTAGAAAAACACATGCGTTAACCCCGGCCATACCAGCATGATCGACAGAGCAAGAAGCTGGATGAGTATAAAGGGTAAAAATCCTTTGAAAATATCGACCAGCGAAATTTCCGGCGGCGCCACCGATTTCAGATAGAAGGCCGCCGGGCCAAACGGTGGCGACAGAAAACTGACCTGCATGTTCATCGTAAACAGCACGCCGAACCAGATGGGGACAAAACTTG
>QILX01000196.1 GCA_003232175.1 Hyphomicrobiales bacterium
GACCGCCTATGCCATGCTTGATAACGGTGGCAAAAGGATAACGCCGACCCTGATAGATCGGATGCAGGACCGTTTTGGGCGCACGGTCTATCGCCATGATATCCGAGAATGTCTTGAATGTTCGGCCAGCGAATGGACCGGCCAGGCCGAACCGGTCCTCGCCGATATTCGCGAACAGGTCATCGACCCCGATACCGCCTATCAGGTCACATCGCTGCTGGAAGGCGTGGTCCAGAGAGGGACGGCGACCAGCCTCAAAAAACTCGGACGTCCCGTGGCGGGGAAAACCGGCACCACCAACGAAGAGCGCGACGCCTGGTTTGTTGGTTATACCCCTGACCTGGTTGTCGGTGTTTTTGTCGGTTACAACAAGCCCCGGCCAATGGGCAAGGGTAGCACCGGCGGCGGACTCGCCGCGCCAATTTTCGCTGATTTTGTCGGGGCCGTCCTCAAGGGCACTCCGGTAATCCCGTTTCGGGTGCCGTCAGGCATAAATCTGGTGCGGGTCAACGCCACCACCGGCATGCTGGCGATGCCGGGGGAGGAGAATGTCATTATCGAAGCATTCAAACCGGGAACCATGCCGCCTGAAACGCCGATGGAGGTTATTGGAGGCGAACCCGAGCCTCAGCTTGTACAACCCGCCTTTGGCGATACTGTGCCCGTGATCGGAAATCTGGCTCCGGCCAATGCGTTTGTGGCCCAGCCGCGCAATGACGCCCTTGACGACACTCGAATTGGTGACCTGCTGGCCGGTACGGCGACAATCCCGGTACAGGTTCCGGCACAGGCTTCGGCCCCAGTGGCGGGGGGTGACGTCACCGGGGGCTTGACCACGGGCTCAGGTGGCCTTTACTGAAGTGGTGCCGGTCGGCGCTGAAACCTGGCGGTTTTGGATGGGCATTAAGATTTTCCAGCAACAAAATCGAGGACGACATGCGTGCCGAAGCTCAGACGCTTGTCGATAACATCAAGCAGTCCCTGGTGCTGCTGAGGAGGCATCTTTGACTGGGATGCCGCCAACCGGCGCCTGGAGGAGCTGAACGCGCTCTCTGAGGACCCTGACCTGTGGAATGCGCCGGAAAAGGCGCAAGGCCTGATGCGCGAGCGCCAGCAGCTGGAAAGTTCCATTGCCGCCTACACGGCGATGGAGCAGAGTCTGCAGGACAATGTCGACCTGATCGCCATGGGCGAGGAGGAGGGCGATGATGAAATTGTCGGGGAAGCCGAAGAGGCGCTGAAATCCCTGGCGGCTATAGCTGCCGGCCGCGAAGTAGAGACCCTGCTGTCCGGGGAAGCTGACGCCAACGATACCTATCTGGAGATCCATTCCGGCGCCGGTGGCACCGAAAGTCAGGACTGGGCCCAGATGTTGTTGCGCATGTATACCCGCTGGGCCGAGCGCAAGGGCTTCAAGGTCGAGATCATCGGGATGAGCGCCGGTGAAGAAGCGGGCATAAAATCCGCAACCCTGGCGATCCATGGCCACAACGCCTATGGCTGGCTGAAAACCGAAGCGGGGGTCCACCGGCTGGTGCGCATATCCCCCTATGATTCGAGCGCCCGGCGGCACACCAGTTTTGCCTCCGCCGGGGTCTATCCGGTTATCGACGATACCATTGACATTGATGTGTCCGAGGCTGATGTGCGCATCGATACCTATCGTGCCAGCGGCGCCGGTGGCCAGCACGTCAATACCACGGACAGCGCCGTGCGCATCACTCATATACCCACCGGAATTGTGGTTCAGTGTCAAAACCAGCGCTCTCAGCACAAAAACCGTGCCACCGCCTGGGACATGCTGCGGGCCCGGCTTTACGAGGCCGAACTGCAGCGGCGCGAGGAGGAGGCCCAGGCCGAAGCGGCGTCCAGAACCGAAATTGGCTGGGGGCACCAGATCAGGTCCTATGTGCTGCATCCCTACCGGATGGTGAAAGATCTCAGAACCGGGGTTGAAAGTTCAAACACCGATGCGGTTCTCGATGGCGGCATCGATATTTTTCTTGAAGCCGCGTTGGCGGACCGGGTCGGGAAAAACGACGATGAGACGACCGCTGGTTAAAGCGGGATGCCGTCCGTATGTGCCGTGAAACCCCAGGTGATTCGCCTAAGAGCGGACCGGCGCCGATTGCGTTGAAACCCAAAATGTTTAAAACCCGCCTCCCAGATGTGGGACCGGAAATAGCGGTAGAGCCGCGCAATCGGAATCCGGGCTCAAGGCGCAATCAGGTCTGGTCGCGAGTTGTTTTTATGTCTGGAGTTTCAGTTTTCTTAGGAAGATGCAATGCCGCGCAGAAAAAATCACCACAACGATCTAACGCGCCAGGATTTCCCCTTCGGCGTTACTCAGCCGGCGAGCGCCTTACCACGACCCGTCCATCCTTGACCACGACGGGCGCTGCGGCGGTATCGTCAAATTCGTCAGGTTCCGGGGCCGGTATTGCCGCTTGATAGCTCTCTGGCTCTGTCGCGGTGAACCGTGATTCGGGCGCCGGTATATGCTGTTGGGGCGGGGCCGCAACCTGCTGCGGTTCGTCGTAATAGTCCTGCTGAGCGGCGATCATGACGTCTTCGCTGCGCGACAGCGGATCTTCTGAACGGCGGCAGTTTCCTTCAAAATAGGCCCCGGGTTCGACGGCGAGGGATTCATGGAAGATCTCGCCCTCGACATGACAATTGGCGGCAAGGACCACACGCAGCCCGCGAATAGAGCCGACCACGCGACCACGAATGATCACTTCTTCGGCAAGGACTTCGCCGGTTACCGTTGCCTGTTCGCCGATGACGAGGGAGGAGGCCCT
>QILX01000092.1 GCA_003232175.1 Hyphomicrobiales bacterium
CCCAGTCGGTTCTGCCGCTTGCTGCGGTGACCGCGGTTTCCCTTATCGGCTGGCGGGCAACCTGGGGTGTTGGCGCGGTGCTTTTAATCGGCGTTGCCCTGCCATTATTGCTGTGGCTCTTGCGGTCCGAACCGCGCGAGGCGGTGGAACCGGCTTCGGCCCGGGTTTCCCGCACGGCTGAAAAGCGTCAATGGAACCGACGCGAAGTTCTGGCCGATCCGTTGTTTTATGCCGTCATGGCAGGGGTGCTGGCGCCATCGTTCATCGGCACCGGCGTCATCTTTCATCAGGTGCATATTGTCACCATAAAGGGCTGGAGCATCACTCTGTTCGCCGCTGGATTTCCGGTATTCGCCATCTTCGCGGTGTTTTCCGCCCTGCTGACCGGCTGGGCCATCGATGCATTTGGCGCACGACGGCTTTTGCCGGTGTTTCTGGCGCCCCAGCTGGCCGGACTTTTGAGTCTGGCCTATGGCACCGAACCGGTATGGATATTTGTTTATATGGCGTTTTCGGGTATCACCAATGGGTTCAGCACCGCCTTTGTGAACACGCTGCTGGTCGAGCTTTACGGTCAGAAAAACCAGGGGTCCATAAGGGCACTGGCTATGTCCGGTATGGTATTTTCCAGCGCCCTTTCGCCCTATATCCTGGGGGTTCTGATCGACTATGGCGTCGGCATCGAAACCCAAATGCTGTGGATGGCGGCTTATTCCGGGCTGGCGATCCCGTTTTTCATCGCCCTGGCGCCAATCGTTGTGCAACGCGAGGCCGCGTGACCGGAATTGTCCCTCCGGCCGAATTGGTGCCGGCCCATGGCACCTGTCCGGACATGTTCGAAAAACTTCTGACGCCGGCCGGGCCGCAGATCCGGTTTGAGACCTATTGTGTTTATGAAGGCGAATTCCCCACAGCTGTTACTGCGTGCGATGCCTGGCTGATCACCGGCAGCAGAGCGTCGGTGCTGGACCAGGCGCCGTGGATCGAGCAGCTGAAAGTGTTTCTGGCCGCTGCCCATGCCGGCGCCGTGCCGCTTATCGGCATTTGTTTTGGCCATCAGGTCCTGGCGGCGGCCCTTGGCGGGCGGGTGGAGCGTGCCCCCGCGGGCTGGGGCATCGGCCTGCACGAGTATTCGATTTTAAAAACCGCCAGCTGGGTGCCTGACAATACGCCGCGATTTGCCATTTCGGCCATGCACGAAGACCAGGTTGTCGCCTTGCCACGGCAAGGTGAAGTTATTGCCGGCTCTGCATTTTGCCCCAATGCGGTTGTCGCCTATGAAACCACGGCGATTTCGTTTCAAGGCCATCCAGAATATACAGCGTCTTTTGCCCGGGATCTTATTTCCTTGCGGCGCGGCAAACTGTTTTCTACCTCCCAGGCCGATGAGGCCCTTGCCACCCTTGATCATCCCTCGGATTCAGAACATGTGGCGCGCTGGATATTGAAATTTTTGCGGACCGCTCTTTCAGTTCGTGCCGCAAGCCGGCAGGAACCGGTCTGAGAGTCGCCAGCATCATCGCAAATAAATCTGGCGCAAAGGTCCCCTCGTGTTCGGCGCTGCAGGTTTTAGATGACCTTGCGGACTTCGACGAGGAAACCGGATACCCCAGCGCGTAAGACTTCGCCTTTTTGGGCTAGCTCCTTTGAGGCCTCCAGGACCTGCTCTGCCGCGTGTCCCGATTGTTCGGTGGCATCCCTGATAGTACCGATACTGGCGCTGACTTCGGTAGTCCCTTCCGCCGCCTTGGTGATATTCTCAGCGATTTCCTGGGTCGCGGCGCCTTGCTGTTCAACCGTAGCCGAAATGGTGGAGGAAATTTCTTTGACGCTTGCGACGGTCTTGCTGATGGCTTCGATCGAGGTTACGGCCTTGGTGCTGGCGCTTTGAATTCCCGATATCTGCGAGGCGATTTCTTCGGTAGCCTTGGCGGTCTGGCTGGCGAGGCCTTTCACTTCGGAGGCCACGACAGCAAACCCCTTGCCGGCCTCTCCTGCCCGTGCCGCTTCGATCGTGGCGTTGAGCGCCAGAAGATTTGTCTGTTCGGCAATGTCGGAAATGAGCGACAGAACCCCGCCAATCTTCTCCGCCGCGATCGACAGGCCGTTGATCTCCTGATTGGTGACCTCGACTATTTTCACGGCGTCGCCCGTTATCTGGGCGGAATTGGTCACCTGCTGGTTTATCTCGCCAATGGAATTGGTCAGCTCCTCGGTCGCGGCAGAGACAGAATTGACATTGTAGGCAGCCTCTTCGGCGGCTGTTGCCACTGTGGTGGCCTGTTCACCCGCCGACGTCGTGGTGACCTTCATCGACTGGGCGGAAGCCTCAAGCTCGGTCGCTGCCGAAGCCACGGTTTCGACAATCGCCTCCATTTCGTCCTCGAAGGTGCCAACAACTTTGGCAAAATCCTTCACTCGGCCCTCCATGGCGTCCATCGCGCCATTGATTGTCCGGCTGGCATCGCCAAATGCGCCGGTCATGCCCTTTTCTGAAATGCGGCGGAAATATTTATTGGCCGACACATACTCCAAAGACGCGCGGGATTCGCGAATATAGGCATCGGACCGGTCGATCAGCCGGTTGATGGCGTGCAGCAGCCGGCCCGCCTCGCCTTTTTCGGTGATGTTGAGGATTCGGGCTTCAAAGTCACCTTCGGCGACAGCGTTGCAGGTCGTAATGGCTTTGGCGATGGCGGTTTTATTTGAATTGGAGAACATCGGGCTGGCTTTCTGCAGCGAAGTTGAAACGGGCGGCACGAGTTGTTTTGAATGTGGGCCTAGAGACGGGCGACAAATTCGTCGTATTCCATCTTGCTGTCGCTCAACAGATTGTGGATCATTCCGGTTGCAGATTGCATGCCGGATTTGCGATTTGAGTGGCGCTGCTCTTCTTTCAGAAGGTCTTTGTAGAGCGGCATGATACTGTTTTCGAGGATCCGCCGGTCGGGCACGCGCCGGTTCGAATGATAGCCGACTACCTGACCGGATCTATCGCGGCTTGGTGTCACATGGGCAAGAACCCAGTAGTGGTCGCCGTTCTTGCAGCGATTGATGACGTACGCAAAGATTTCCCGCCCATCCTGTATGGTTTCCCACAAAAGCCCGAAAATGCAGCGCGGCATATCAGGGTGCCGGATCATGGAATGCGGCTGGCCGAGGCATTCGGCTTCAGTGTAACCGGCAATACGCAGAAAAACATCATTAGTATAAGTGAGGCGGCCCTTGAGATCGGTTTTGCTGACGATTAACTCGTCATCCTCAAAAAACTGCTCAACGCCGGTCGGTGTTTGTTCATTCGCCATGATCTGCACAACCTTAGGTATTAATTGTTTCTTATTTATTTGAAGGGCCAGAAAACGTCTGGCAACAATTGAAACTGTTTTTACCAATGGATTGTTATTGTTAATATCGCGTTAGCTACACGGATAAGTGGTAGATTTATGCCCTGGCGACGATT
>QILX01000186.1 GCA_003232175.1 Hyphomicrobiales bacterium
GAGCCATGAAAAACGAACTTTCAATTATCGACTATCTCAATACCGGCCTGCGCATGGAGTTGACCGCACAGACGCGCTACATGCTGCACAGCCGTCTTCTCGCCGACTGGGGCTTTGAAGGACTGGCCGCCAAGATGGCGGAAGAAGCAGCCGAGGAACAAGGCCATGCGATACGCTTTGTCGACCGTATCCTTTTCCTTGGCAGTGACCCGGTTCTGGCCATGGAAGAAATCGGCAGCGCCAAATCGGTGAAAGAAATGTTTCAAACCGATCTTGCCGATGAGCTTGAGGCGATCAAATTCTATACCCAGGCCTACCAGGCCGCCACCGCCTCGGGCGATATCGGATCCCAGGCCATTTTTGGTGCGCTGATCCTTGACGAGGAAGGCCATGCGGGCTGGCTGCAGACCGAATTGGGCCTGATGGAGAAACTAGGGGAAGCGGGCTATCTCCAGCTTCAGGTATCCGGCGGATCCACCGGCGCCTGATGTCGCCCCCAACCTGAAACTCGCGGGCCGGACCGGTTAAAACCGGCCCGCGGGATGCTGGCGGCGATCCCAAATTACCACCTTATCGAATGATTACCCATATTCCGGGACATTTTACCGGCGCCGGGACCGTGCGCCTAAAATCACGGCAACCACCTCGCGGCGGACGGCCTGCCAATGCACAAAAATTCGGTCTGACTTGCCAGGATGCCGTCATTTTCGGAATTTTCAATAAGATGTCGTGTCAGATAATTTACGTATTGAAATAATTGCAGACCACACCAATATTGTAAAATGTACCAACCAATCTGGGGATTTCGAATAATTTCCTTTAGGCCGACTTGATCCAGATCAATTTTTGGTACGAGTTCAGGTATAGCACCTAATCAACGGAGATTAAGGCGCTACAATCTGAACCACATAAGCAGCTATAGATCATGCAGAAAATAACCAAAAGTTTTACTCGGCAGTACAGTTGCTTTCAACTGCTGGTATTCTGATCGATTGTTGACTGCATGGTGGTTTTGGCAAGATCACCGAAGGAACAGACAATGAATTCGACAACCATTGACAGACCAAGCGTTTCCCGGAGAACATTTCTGTCCAGCACAGCCGCGGTAGGCGCCGGGCTGATAGCCGCCAATGTGGCAACGGACGCCAGTCTTTCAGCCGCGCACGCTGAACCCTTGACCCCCACACAACTCGCCGCACTACCTCGCGTCACCCAAAACCTCGTCGCGCCGCCGTTTTTGCCAGAACACGACCAGACTGCCAGCGGCGGGGCGAAAATCGTCGAGGTTCGAATGGTCATTGAGGAAAAGAAAGTCAGCCTTGATGATGAAGGGGCGGAAATCTGGGCATTTACGTATAATGGCTCGGTTCCCGGTCCGATGATTGTTGTGCACCAGGACGACTATATTGAACTGACACTGGTCAACCCTGAAACCAATGTCCTGGATCACAACATCGATTTCCATGCCGCCACTGGCGCTCTCGGCGGTGCCCAATTGACCCTCATTGCGCCGGGTGAAGAATGTGTCCTGCGTTTCAAGGCCACAAAATCCGGCGTCTTTGTCTACCACTGCGCTCCCGGCGGCGAGATGATCCCCTATCATGTCACCCACGGCATGAACGGGGCCATTATGGTGCTTCCGCGCGACGGGCTTAAGGGCAAAAACGGTGAACCCATACGCTATGACCGCGCCTACTATATTGGCGAACAGGATTATTATCTGCCCAAGGACGAAAACGACGAATATGTAATTTATGAAACACCCGGGGAAGATTTCGCCGATTCAATCGATATGATGAAAAAGCAAAACCCTAGCCACATCGTATTCAATGGCACCGTTGGCGCGCTCACCGGTGAAAATGCCCTGAAAGCCAATGTTGGCGAAACGGTCATGATCATTCATGCCCAGGCCAACCGCGACACACGGCCGCATCTTATCGGCGGACATGGTGATCATGTTTGGTCAACCGGTTCCTTCGACGACGCCCCCCATACCGATTTGGAAACCTGGCGTATTGCCGGCGGGGCCGCCGGGGCGGCGATCTACACCTTCAAGCAGCCGGGTCTTTACGCTTACGTCAATCACAATTTGATTGAAGCGGTCCTGAAAGGCGCAGCAGCACACTTCAACGTCGAAGGTGAGTGGAACAATGACCTGATGGCGCAAATCAAGGAACCGACCAAAATCGCCTAAAGCGCCGAACTCAAATCAGAACCGGCACCAGCCCGCTTCCCAACCGGCCACCCGAGCGGAATTTCCCCGGGGATGGCCGGCCTGGGAGCGGGCTGGTGGCATTGCCACAAAAATGGCACCAAATAACACCTGAAACAACTAAATCAATAATTTGTGTATTTGTTTCCATATTTTACTGATATCAATATTTTAATAGATATTGAAAAATTACTCTTCGCTTTAAACCACAATACATAGAAAGTAGTTAGTATTTCAAACATCAAAGTTAGTATAATTAGATAAGAATCATTACAAACAACCCAGTGTACAATTTATTTATTGACGCAATGCCGTTTCCTCGATACCAAATCATGTCAGCGGATATATTTTTACGAATATTACAGTTCTAAAGTAAAACCCACCGCGTCGCTGACCGGTGATGGAGATCGAGAGGACGGAATGGCGTCGCCGGTGGCCAAGATCGTTGCAACAGCCCTGGCGCTGACGCTGACTTTGGCAGTGTCCCTTTGGGCATTGGTGGGTGCAACCGCCGCCAAAAACGAAGTCAACATCTATTCCTATCGCCAGCCCCAGCTG
>QILX01000187.1 GCA_003232175.1 Hyphomicrobiales bacterium
ACTGCCGGGAAGCGAACAATGGTGGGTTGAACCGCATCTGCCGCAATTAAGCCGCGGATATTCTGAATTACCTGACATATTGAAGTCGCAAAACACCCGTTAATTGTCGTTGCTAGGGCTTGTATTCGATGGCGCTGGTGTATTCTGAGCCAGGGCAAGAATTGGCTGAAAAGTCGATGAATTTGTCCTGAAAAAGAAGATGCCGAAGCAATCGGCGCGCCCGGACTGTCATGATAAAGGGGGAATTTTGAAATGACAGACAGCACAGAACCTACTGAACACGCCGTTCCTGATCCGATCGAAACTGAATATCGCATCGGCCAGGACAACTTAAAACCCTTCGGTTTGGATATTCACAATCCGGTTTTTTTGGTCTCAGGCCTGTCGGTTATCGCCTTCGTCCTTGTCACCTTGATGTTCCAGGAGGCTGCAACTGAATTTTTCGGCTGGCTTCGGCCCTTCCTGACCTCGACCTTTGATTGGTTCTTTCTCACCGCCGCCAATATTTTTGTGCTGTTCTGTATCTTTCTGATGGTGACCCCGTTGGGCAAAGTGCGTCTCGGTGGCGCCGATGCCAAACCCGATTATTCGTATATGGGCTGGATTGCCATGCTGTTCGCCGCCGGCATGGGCATTGGCCTGATGTTTTTCGGTGTGTCCGAACCGATGTCGCATTTTGCCTCCTCAATGGGCGGCACGGCGGCTGAAGGTGGTGGGCGGACCGATTGGGCACCGCTTGGAGCTGCCAGCGGTGATATCATCGCCGCCCGCAACCTATCCTTGGCGGCGACGATCTTCCATTGGGCCATACACCCCTGGGCAATTTACGCCGTCGTTGGATTGTCCTTGGCTTTTTTCACCTTCAACCGCGGCCTGCCGCTGACCCTTCGTTCGGCATTTTATCCATTGCTCGGCGAACGCATCTGGGGTTGGCCGGGGCATGTCATCGACACTCTGGCGGTTTTTGCCACTCTGTTCGGTCTCGCGACATCATTGGGTTTTGGTACCGAACAGGCGCTAGCCGGGTTTAATTATCTGTTTGGCTGGGGCACCGGAAATGTCGCCAAGGTGGTCCTGATCGCGGTCATCACCGCGCTGGCGTTGATATCGGTGGTACGGGGCCTGGATGGCGGGGTAAAAATCCTGTCGGAAATCAACATTGGCCTGGCGGCCCTGCTGTTGCTGTTCCTCATTATCGTTGGCCCGACCGCGACGATTTTCGAAACGATTATTGGCGGCGGCATCGCGTATGTGAAGGAAATTGTGCCCTTATCGATGCCGTTTGGTCGCGAGGATGCCAATTTCTCCCAAGGGTGGACGGCGTTTTACTGGGCCTGGTGGATTTCCTGGTCGCCTTTTGTCGGCATGTTCATCGCCCGGGTTTCCCGTGGCCGCACCGTGCGGGAGTTTATATTCTGTGTCATCGTTATCCCGGCTTTGGTATCGATTGTCTGGATGGGAACATTTGGTGGTGTCGCCATCTCCCAGGTGGTTGCCGATGCAGCTGCGCCGGTAAATGACGCCGCCCAGGAGCTGAAGCTGTTCGTGATGCTCGCGCCGCTGCCACTGGCGGGCCTGACGTCGCTGCTCGGGATCACGCTGGTGCTGGTGTTTTTTGTAACCTCGTCGGATTCAGGTTCCCTGGTCATCGATACGATTACCGCCGGCGGCAAGACCGATGCTCCGGTATCCCAGCGGGTGTTCTGGTGTACATTCGAAGGCCTGGTCGCCGCCACATTACTGCTTGTCGGCGGGGCCGGGGCATTGAATGCCCTGCAGGCCATGGCGGTGTCGACGGGGTTCCCGTTCACCATTGTGTTGCTGGTAATGTGCGTGTGTCTGTACATGGGCCTGTCTCAGGCGAGCAAGGAGAACAGTTAGGCCAGGATTAGGCAACACGCCACCGACAGGAATCCAACCCATACGCCCCCGCGCGATTCCGTCGTGCGGGGGTTTGTGATCCAACATTACGACATGGTAATCCGGCGGACAGGTTGGTGTAAGTGCCGGTACTTCATTCTCCCATCATAGTCCATGGCAACCCCTGCCATTCGATGGAGGAATTTCAAATGTCCCTACGACCGACGGAGCACCACATTGGTGGCCGCATTCGTTCCCGCGTTCTGGGCGGTACCGCCGCTCTGGCGCTTGTCACCGCTGTCCTTGTTGGCGGCGGACTGGTTATCGGCGGTTCAGTCAGCCCGGGCATCGCCCAGCAGACAACATCGCAACTCCAGACCATCACCCCGTCCACATTCACCAAGCTGGCGGCGCAGGTGAAACCCGCGGTGGTTTCCATTCAGGTCTCCAGCCCGCCCTCCAAGGAAACCGGAGCTGAGAGGGATCATCCGCAAGGGCAAGGTGTTGTGCCCGGGATGCCTCGGGGCGGACCTTCGGACGAGTTCATGAGACGCTTTTTTGGTGAGCGTTTCGGGCAGCGTGGCGAGCGCCAGAACCCTCATCCCAGAGGGCAATCCGTCGGTTCGGGATTTATTATTTCCGCTGATGGATATGTGGTCACCAACAACCATGTCATCGATGGCGGTGGTGAGATCACCGTGGTCATGGATGATGGGGAAAAGCTCAAGGCCAAACTGGTTGGAACCGATAAACGTACCGATCTTGCGGTCTTGAAGATCAAGGGTGAAAATTTACCGTTTGTCCGTTGGAGCGAGGCCAAACCGCAAGTCGGCGAGTGGGTCATGGCGGTCGGCAACCCCTTCGGTCTTGGCGGTTCGGTTTCCACCGGTATTATCTCCGCCAG
>QILX01000262.1 GCA_003232175.1 Hyphomicrobiales bacterium
CGCCGCCAGTCGATGGAGGCCGGGGTATCGCCGTCGCGATAGCGCCGGAACTGCCAGAAGGTTTCACCCATGCCCGGGCGGCGGCGCCCATGAACCCCAAGGGCCACGGCATTTGCTATGCGTTCAGCGTCGAGCAACAGCGCCGGCAGGCCGGCGGCCAGGGCCTCGGCTTCGGTCTCATGGGCCAAAGCCGATGGCGTCATCGCCGCAGGCGAAAGCGACCATGGCAGACCGGCCATCTTTTTGGGCGGTAGACCCAATCATGCCTCCTTGACGAGGCGGGAAATGATATCGTCAAGGGTTGTTCCCTCGACCCGGGCGGCGAAGGTGAGCGCCATGCGATGCTGCAGCACCGGCCGCGCCAGCTCGGCGACATCCTCGGTGGAGGGAACGAGCCGTCCCTGAAGCAGGGCGCGGGCGCGGACCGCCAGCATCAGCGCCTGGCTGGCACGCGGCCCCGGCCCCCAGGAGATGTCCTCATTGATGCGAGTATCGCCGGTCTCACCGGGCCGGGCCTGGCGGACGATGCGCAAAATCGCCTCGACAACGGCCTCGCCAACCGGCATGGCGCGCACCAGGCGCTGTGCCTTGGCAAGTTCATCGCCCTTGAGCACCTGCGGGGCTTGGGCCTCGGTGGCGCCGGTGGTGGCAAACAGCATCTGCCGCTCGGCGTCAAGGCTGGGATAGGGCACATTGATCTGCAGCAGGAACCGGTCCAGCTGGGCTTCGGGCAGGGGATATGTGCCTTCCTGTTCAATGGGATTCTGGGTCGCCAGAACATGAAACGGGCTGGGCAAATCGTGGCGTTCGCCGGCGACGGTAACGTATTTTTCCTGCATTGCCTGCAAAAGCGCCGACTGGGTGCGCGGGCTGGCGCGGTTGATTTCGTCGGCGAGCAGCAATTGCGCGAATACCGGCCCGCGAATAAAGCGGAAACTCCGCCGCCCGCTTTCGCCCTCCTCCAGCACCTCGGCGCCGACAATATCGGACGGCATGAGGTCGGGGGTGAACTGTATGCGTTTGGCCTCAAGAGCCAGCACGTGGGAAAGGGTGTCGACAAGGCGGGTCTTGGCCAGGCCCGGAACCCCGACAAGCAGGGCATGACCGCCGGACAAGATGGTGATCAGCGCTTCATCGACCACCTGCTCCTGACCGAAAATGACTTTGCCGATGGCGGCGCGGACTTCGCCGAAGCGTTCTCCCGCCGCTTCGATTTCAGCGACGCTGCTCTGATCAGTTGTGTTGATGGTCTGCATGTAGAGCCCTACAATGTTAACGTTATTCCTTAGCCGACCATTGCGGCAATTTGGCCATCATATTGTGCCGCCGACAATTTCATCGTCACATTGTCGCGACGGAGGTGGCAAAAAGGCGGCGGCGTGGCTATTCCTTAGTCGAGTGTGGCGGGAGTTGGTGATGAAGTCGAGGTGCATGGTGGCAAAAATCGAAAAGCAGCGTCATCAAAAAACCGGGGCCCCCTCACTTAGAGGTCTTGGCCTGGTATCGCAAACGGCAAACCGCAAGAGCCCCCCACCGCTGCATTTGTGGAACCCGCCTTATTGCGGCGAAATCGATATCCGCATCAAAGCCGACGGAACCTGGATCCATGAAGGCTCGCCGATTGGCCGACAGGCGATGGTGAAACTTTTCTCCAGTATCATGATCGGCGGCGAGGATGGCCGGCACTACCTCATCACGCCAGTTGAAAAAGTCGGCATCAAGGTGGACGATGCCCCCTTTCAGGCGGTCAGCCTTGCGGTTGAAAACCGCCAACGTGCCGACCAGGCCCTGATTTTGACCACCAATGTGGGCGACATGGTCACGGTTGGACCGGAGCACCCGCTGACCTTTGAGACCGATGCGCCGACATCGGGTTTCAAGCCTTATGTCCTGATACGCGATTGGCTGAAAGCCAGGGTCACCCGGGCGATTACCTACGACCTCGTCGATCTGGGTGGTGTTGAGGCCGTCGGCGGCGAGCCGATATTCGGGATCCGCAGCTGTGGCATGTTTTTTCCAATATGTCCGGCCGGCGACATAGAACCATGAAGCCCCTTTCGGCGGCAGATGCGGCGAAAGCTTTTGAAACCCGGGCCCGGGCGCGGCTGCTGCCCGAACCCCAGGCGCCTGCCGGTGATCCTGAATTTCATTCAGGACCGTCCGATTTTGCGCTTAATCCGGACCTTGACCGGTATGAATGGCTAAAGCCTGGAATAGCGCCGATCGAGTCAGCGGTGCTGGTGCCTATCCGCATCTTTGATGGCGCGGCCTCTGTCATTCTCACCCGCCGCGCCAAATCCATGCGCGCCCATGCCGGCCAGATCGCATTTCCCGGCGGCCGGGCCGATGATAATGATGGCAGCCCGGCGGTGACGGCCTTGCGCGAGGCGCGGGAGGAAATCGGTCTGAGGGCGGAAGAGGCCAATATTATAGGATACCTTGACAGGTATCTGACCGGCACCGGATATATGGTGTCACCGGTGGTTGCGACGGTAAATTCCGCATTTGTGGCGCGTGCCGAACCTGGCGAAGTGGACGAGGTCTTTGATGTGCCGCTGGAATTCCTGATGGATCCGGCCAATCACCAGACCCACCGGCGTATTATCGGTGGCCGACCCCGGGCATTTGTCGCAATGTGTTATCGCGACCATTATATCTGGGGGGCAACCGCCGGGATGTTGAAAAATTTATTTGAACGGGTTTATGGCTGATGGGACGAGTGATTTTATTTGAATTTCTGATTTTTCTGCTGCCGTTTTTGCGGCCTGGGCTTTCATTAAGCGCGGCGAGAGTACAAAGCCGCTTTTTGATGATGCCCCGCTGTTCTGGCTTTCTGCGACCGGTCTTGTCGGCGTGATTATCGGATTTCTCAGCTTCAGCTCATTGCAGCGGACCGGCACCGAAGTCGTTTATGAGCCTGCCCGGATGGAAGATGGCCGTATCATTCCCGGTCGGGCGCTGCCATCCGGGCAGGCTACCGGCAACTGAACTTAAACCGATGAACCCCGCGCCCCTGCCGTCACTCGCCGGTGCGGCGTGCCTTCGAAAAGCCGGCCTCTCTGGTGTGTTCGCCGCCATTGAACGCGCCGGCGGCCGGGCCAGGGTCGTCGGCGGCGCGGTCCGGGACGCCTTGGCAGGCCGCAATGCCGGCGATGTTGATGTTGCCACCACGCTTGCGCCCGAGGCTACCATGGCGGCGGCGAAGGCGGCCGGGATCAGGGCGGTGCCCACCGGTATCAGCCATGGCACGGTGACTCTGGTGGCGGGGGAGCAGGCGATACAGGTGACGACGTTGCGGCGTGATGTCAAAACCGACGGGCGCCGGGCGGAAGTGGCCTTTACCGAAGACTGGCAGGCTGATGCAAACCGGCGCGATTTCACCATGAATGCCCTTTACGCCGATCTGGACGGCACCCTTTACGATCCGGTCGGGGGATATCGAGACCTTGTGGCGCGGCGGGTGGCGAGGCCGGGCAGCGCATCCACGAGGATATCTTGCGCATCCTGCGGTTTTTCCGCTTCCATGCCGAGCTTGGCCGCGGTGATCTGGACGGGCCCGGGCTTGCGGCCTGTGCCGCCGCCGCCTCACATCTGGCCGATCTTTCGGCGGAACGGGTCTGGCACGAAATGCTGCGGCTTCTGGCGGCGCCTGGGGTTATGGCATCGGTTGACGCCATGTCCGAAAACGGAATTTTCCCTGGGCTGGGTCTCAAGAGGGTCGAAATCGCGCGACTGCGGCGGCTGGTTGGCATCGAAGCGGATTTGCGCCGCCCCGGTGACGGGCTTTTGCGATTGGCGGCTCTGGCCCTGGGGCCGGAGCAGGATGCAAAATCTCTCACCGGTAAATTCCGCCTGTCCAACCGCGACCGCCTGAAGGACCTGGAGGCAGATCCGGCCGCCTTGCGGGCTGAAATCGGCCTGCCGGCGCTGCGCGGTCTTTGTTATCGATGGGGCAGGGCGCGCCTGGCGGATTGCGTTTTGCTGGCGTGGAGTTCGGACATCCGCGAGAAAACCCAAACCGCCTGGTATGAAATATGGTGTGAGACCGAACGCTTTGACCCGCCGGCCTTCCCGGTTTCAGGCCGTGATCTTCTGGCCGTCGGCGCCACGGCGGGCCCCGACCTTGGCGCGGCGCTCGACGCACTGAAGACCGAATGGATCAAGGGAGGTTTTGCCGACGGGCGCGATGAGCTTTTACGGAAATTCAAGGCCCGGAAATCCTGAATTCAGGTTCTGGAGCGTTTCACGATTAGGCAGCACCGGCCCAAAGAGTTTTTTTGTTGATTTTGGGTAAGTCTGTGCCATCCCGCTCCCCCACCCGGCCACCCCCAGGATACAATCTATGGGGTGGCCGGGTGGGGGAGCGGGATGGCACAGACT
>QILX01000055.1 GCA_003232175.1 Hyphomicrobiales bacterium
TCCGCCCGCGCCCGCGCGCCCTCGACATTATCGAGCAGCCACGCCAGCTTGGTGCCGGAGAAATACGGGTCGAGCAGTAGTCCGGTTTTGGCGGTGACCATGTCTTCGGCGCCATCGCCTCTAAGGCGGGCGCAGTGATCGGCGGTGCGGCGGTCCTGCCAGACGATGGCGCGATGGATAGGTCTGCCGGTCTCCCGGTCCCAGACGACAACGGTTTCGCGCTGATTGGTGAGGCCAATGCCGGCGACATCGGCGGGGTCGAGCCCCGAGGCGCCAAAGGCCATTTTGGCAGTGGCAAGGGTCGTCGTCCAGATGTCCTCTGGCTCGTGCTCGACCCAGCCCGAGCGGGGAAAATGCTGGGCGAACTCCCGCTGGCCCGAGCCGATGGCCCTGAAATTCTCGTCGAATATAATGGCCCTGGTACTGGTCGTGCCCTGATCGATACTAAGAATATTGCCTGCCATTCCTGCCTCCCGGGTATCATAGAATTATCTGCCAGATTTCAATCGTCCACCGGAATGACATCGACCTCGACCTTTAAATCGTGCCGGCCGACAAGCCGGATCACCCCTTCAATCGGGGCAACATCGGCATAGTCACGTCCCAGGGCAAGGACGATATGATCGTTTTGAACCACAAGGGCGTTGGTCGGGTCAAACCCCAGCCAGCCGATCGTGGCCCCGCACCAGACATCGACCCAGGCATGGGTGGCGTCGGCGCCCTCAAGGCGGGGTAACCCCGGTGCCGGCGTGGTGCGCAGATAGCCGCTGACATAGCGGCTGGGTACCCCGAGCCCGCGCAGTCCGCATAACATGATCTGGGCGAAATCCTGACAAACCCCGGCGCGGGCTTCAAACGAAACGTCGATTGGCGTTGTGACATCGGTGGCCTGGGGGTCGTAGAAAAAATCAGTGGCAATGCGCCGGGCAAGGTCCAGCGCCGCAAGACCCGTGGGCCGGCCTGGCTCAAAAGACGGCCTGGCGTATTCCGTGATCTGATCATTGAGAGGAATTAGCGGGCTTGGAAAAACAAAATGGACCGGCGAGCCGGGCGCCATGTCTCCCGCACTGCCGGCACACGCGCGGATCTGTTGCCAGTCGGGGGAGGCTTCAAGCCTATTTGCATCGGCCCGGTCGACCCTGATATCACCCCGTGTTTCAACCACAAGCTCGTTATGGGGCACATTGATTGTCGCACTGATGGCGGCATTGCCGAAAAAATCGGTGAACTGACGCCGGGATAAAGGTTCCGGGGTGATGTTAAGGGACGCGGCGCCGACGGTCTGGCCCTCCTGGTCCACCGGCAGCATGCGCATGATCTGGTGGCTTTCGGGAACCGGTGATTCATAGGCATATGTCACGCGGTGACGAAGCTGGTACCTCATGGGCCCTGGTCTCTTGTGGATCGGTTCAGCCAAGGTGCCGCATACCGGTCGTGCGCCGGTGATGATGGAAAAAATCAAATGCCGTGGCGTCCGAGAGGTTGATCAAATTAGTGAGTGTCTGGTCGAGGCTGCCGGTGTCGGCGCCGTTTTGTCCAAGAGTTTGTAACAGGGCAACGAGCTTCCGGGCGGATTTTTCGCTTTGCATCGGCGTATCTCCGCCGCTCAGCGCGGTTAAAAATCCCACATGTTCCTCGATCCGGCCCACCTGGTAGGCCAGGGATCGCGGATTGAGGGGTTCGGTTACGACAAGTTCGACGACTTGAGATCGTAGCGGGACATTGGCGTAACGGGCCGCGAATGTGATCTGGCTGTCCAGCACGCCGAGCAGTGCCTCAAAGGCGCCCGGGTTGCGCTCCGGCGCACCCAGGTGACGCACCGCCCGAACGGTACCAACCGCCCGTTCAAGGCAAATTCCCAATTGCAGAAACCGCCACCCCGCCGTGTGCATCATATTGTGATGCACCAGACCCGAGAACGCCGACATGCGCCGCAGCAGCACATTGCACTGCTCAACGGTGCCCGCCTCTCCGGCAAGGGGGGTCAGGTCGTTTTGCGCATTTTGGTAAAAGTCGTGCAGCAGTGCCCAGGCGTCGGGGGAAAGGCGCTCGCGGATCGCGGCGCCGGCCCGGTGGGCGTTGGCGGCCAGGCTGACAACACTGCCCGGAGCATCTGCGTCGCTGAGCGCGCGGGCGGCGAAGTTTGCGTCAATGGCAACCGGATTACCGCTCCCGTCGTCGGCGCGGGCTTGGCCGCCAAGATTGAACAAAAGCTCGGCGATTTCACCGATAACACCGTCGGCCCCGGCGTCATATTCCATCAGCCGCATGCCAAGGGCGCGCACCAGGCGGGTGCAAAATTCCGCCCGGTCGATATAGCGCCCGAGCCAGAAGAGGTTCTCCGCCGCGATCGCCGGTAGCACCTCGGCCTGCCGGCCCTGGAGTTTCACCGTGGATTTGGGATCCGAAACCAATAAAGACTCCTCATTGACCGGGGTATCCGACGGCACCCAGACATCGGCGACCCTGCCGCCTTTCTGCAAATGCACCGCCCTGGCGTCGGGGGTGTTGGAAAGACGGCAAAAGCCCCCCGGCATAACTTCCCAGCCATTGGCGGTCCAGGTCGCATAGACCCTGAGCACAAAGGGTCGGGGGGCGAGGGTCTCTCCATCCCACATCGGCATGGTCGACAATTGCGCCGCCTCCTGGACCACGAAATCCATGCCCCGGGCGCTGATGGCGTGGCCGATGCGGTGTTGTTTTTCCGCCGCCATATCGGCGACAGCCTCAGGTCCGTTTTCAAGCAGGCCGGTGA
>QILX01000207.1 GCA_003232175.1 Hyphomicrobiales bacterium
TGGTGAAAACCGGGCTTAGCCAGTCACCCCCACCGCCATAGGCCATGAGGTTGTAAACAATGAGCGGCAGGACGATGAGAGGGATTGCCATTATCATGGTGTCGGCCTTGGATCGTTGGCGGGGCTGGGTGCCCCTACACCATGGCACAACGAAAAAAGGCGGCCAAGGGCCACCTTTGGCGAAACATGGATTTCAGCCGGCCTGAAGAGTTTTTTCGCTGATTAAGGGAAGCCTGTGCCATCCCGCTCCCCCACCCGGCCACCCCCAGGATACAATCTATGGGGTGGCCGGGTGGAGGAGCGGGATGGCACAGGCTTCCCTTAATCAGCGAAAAAACTCTTCAGGCCGGTGCCGACTATCAGGCAAATGCCCTAGTCGCCTTTGGCCTTGAGAACCTGCCGGCCACGATACATACCGGATTTTAAGTCGATATGGTGGGGTCGGTGCAGCTCGCCGGTTTCTTTGTTCTCAACGTAAGTCTGAGCTTTCAACGCGTCCGTCGAGCGCCGCATGCCGCGTTTAGACCGGGTTATTTTACTCTTCGGCACCGCCATCGGAAATT
The DNA here is from genome assembly GCA_003232175.1 of Hyphomicrobiales bacterium. GTDB lineage: Bacteria > Pseudomonadota > Alphaproteobacteria > Rhizobiales > SZUA-8 > SZUA-8. The sequence goes on from QILX01000207.1 coordinate 564, forward strand.
CTCCTGCATCGCACCATTATCCAGCGCGGGGGTTTTTAGTGTTGGCGCGCAGCTATATCGGAACTTGGCAAATATGGCCAGAGGGCATTTGTCATTTACCGGCATCTCTCTATTTTGAGATACAGCCGAACAATCCACGTGTCTGGTCCATGCGGTTAAGGATTCGCGCCGCGGTCCGCCGTGTTACCGGGCCCGGTTTTCCCGCGTTGCGGACCAGGGGCGCCGGCAGCGCCGCCGCCAGTAAAGCTGATTGGTATCTTGTCAGCGATTTTATGCTCCGGCCAAAATGGCGGCGTGCCGCAGCATCGGCTCCGTAAAGTCCAGGTCCCCATTCAACGATGTTGAGGTAGACTTCGACGATGCGCCGCTTGGACCAGGCAAAATCGATCAGATAGGCGAGGGGGACTTCCAGTCCTTTGCGTATGTAGGATCGCGACGGCCATAAAAAGAGGTTCTTGGCCAATTGCATGGTCAGGGTCGACGCCCCGCGGGGAGCGTTGCCGCCGCCCGCCTCCAACTGGTCGATAACCACTTCCACTGCGTCCCAGTCCACGCCGGAATGTTCGCAGAAGCGGTTGTCCTCTGCGGTCAACACCGCATGGGGCAACGACGCCGCCATGGCATCAAGATCAACCCAGGTCTGATTGATGCCGTTGCCCTGGGCCAGCCGCCAGACCATCAGGGCCGACAGGGGCGGGTCGAAATAACGTCCCAGGCCCACAAGGATCACAACGATGCCGATCAGCACCGCCAGCCCCTTAATCGCTTTACGTATAAACCAAGCCATTCGACCCGTACCCGATCCCCTGCTATAGGGTGCTTTGGACCCCGCATAGCCGAGGGGTGAGTTCCTTTAATTCCGGTTCAACCAGACATGCGCGATGCCCGCGACCCCTTTAAATCCGCTCTGTCGGCAACCGCCGCCAGCGTCGATGATGCCCTAGGCCAGCGATTGGCCGGGCTGGACGCGCCTGCCCGCCTGAGTGACGCCATGAGCTACGCTATTCTGGCCGGAGGCAAGAGGCTGCGGCCTTTCCTTCTGATCGAATGCGCCCGCCTTTTTGACCTGGAGCCGCCACGCGCGCTGCCGGCGGCTCTCGCTCTTGAATGCCTGCACACCTATTCCCTTGTCCATGACGATCTGCCGGCGATGGACGATGACGCCATGCGGCGGGGAAAGCCCACGGTTCATGTGGCGTTTGACGAGGCGACCGCCATTCTTGCCGGTGACGGATTGCTGACCCTGGCATTTCAGATTCTGGCCGAGCCGGCAACCCACGCCGACCCCGCCATTCGCGCTGACCTTGTCGCCGGTCTTGCCCATGCCGCCGGAACCAACGGCATGATTGGCGGCCAGATGCTCGATCTGGCTTATGAAAGCGTCTCGCGCAGCGCCGAAGACATTGCCGCGATGCAGGCCAAAAAAACCGGCGCGCTGTTTCAGTTTGCCTGTTGGGCCGGAGCGACCCTGGCTGGCGCCGGCAAGGCCGATATTCTTCGCCTTGAATCTTATGCCGAGGCCTTTGGCCGCGCCTTCCAGATCACCGATGATCTGCTTGATATCAGAGGTGATGCCAAGACCATGGGCAAGGACGCCGGCAAGGACGCCTCTCGCGGAAAGGCGACCCTGGTTGGTATCAAGGGGGTAGAAGCAGCGCGTTCCGAGGCTGGACGGCTCATTGCCAAAGCTGAAGCCGCGCTCGAACCCTACGGCGAAACCGCCGGTAATCTCGTCGGCCTGGCGCGATTTGTGCTGGAAAGGCGACAATAAACTTTGTCGCAGGCCTGGCACTTCGTCCTCATTTGCCCTGATTATCGAATTTTGACTGAGCCAGCTTGATCTGCATCTCGTTTTTTACCGCCCAGGTTGCAAGTCCGCCTATCAGACCGAGCAATGACCGGCCAAGCGGGGTCAGGCTGTATTCGACCGACGGCGGGCGCGTATCGAAGACTTCGCGCCGCACCAGCCCGTCCCGTTCCAGCCCGCGCAGGGTTACGGTCAGCATGCGTGACGAAATGCCATCAACGGCCCGCAGCAAAGCCCGAAAGCGTTCTGGCTGGATGCCAAGCCGCAAAATTGCCAGCGCGCTCCATTTGTCGCCAATACGGTCCAGTATGTCCCGCACCATACACGGCCCGCTGAAGTCGTTGGTCAGCCAGCTGTCGTTCGGACACAGATTGCACTCA
>QILX01000258.1 GCA_003232175.1 Hyphomicrobiales bacterium
AGCTCCTCGCGGCTCACGGTTTTTTCCGTCACCTGAGCAAGCTCCAAAATGAAGTCGACCACCTTGTCCTCAAAGATCGGCGCCCGGAGCTCAGCCATGGCCTGGGGGTTTTTCTGGTAAAACTCATAAGCTTCGCGCTCCTGGCCGGGGAACTGGCGCAAGCGTTCCATCATGGCGCGATTGACTTCCTCGTCCTCAACCTTGATCTGATTTTTATCGCCAATATCGGCGATGACCAACCCCAGGCGCACCCGCCGTTCGGAAATTTCGCCATATTCTTTACGCGCATCGTCCTCGGTGGTGCCTTCGTCTTCAAAATTGACCTTGCGCCGCTCCATGTCGTCGGTGACATTCTTCCACACCGCTTCAAATTCGCCGGTCACCATGGCTGAAGGCAATTCGAAGGCGTGGGTGTCATCCAGGGCGTCGAGCAATTCACGCTTGATTTTGCCGCGTGATGCTTGCGCGAATTCCTTTTCGACCTGGCCACGAACCGCTTCGGTGAGCTTGGCCAGATCCTCCATGCCAAACCGCTTGGCGAATTCATCGTCGATGACAACGTCCTTGGGGCCTGCGACCGTGATGACTTTCACATCGAAGATCGCATCTTTGCCCGCCAGATGCTTGGCATCGTAATCTTTGGGGAATGTGACCTTGACCACAGCCTCGCTACCGGCCTTGGCGCCGACTAGCTGTTCCTCAAACCCTGGAATAAACCCGCCCGAACCCAGAACAAGATCAACACCATCCGCCTTGCCGCCCTCAAAGGTCTCACCATCGACCTTGCCGGCAAAATCGATTGTCAGACGATCTCCGTCCTGGGCTTTGGCTCCGGCTTTTCGGGGCTCGAAGTCCTTTTGCTGGCTGCGCATGGTCTCAAGCGCATCGTTCACCACGGCTTCATCGACTTCGGCGACCTTGCGCACCAACTCAATCTTGGAAAGATCAGTGACGTCGAACGCCGGGATAATTTCAAACTCCATGGTGAAGGCAAGGTCCGTCGTACACGCCATGACGCCCTTGATTTCAGCTTCATCCTCCGACAGCGAAATTTTAGGTTGCAGCGCCGGTCGTTCGTCGCGGTCCTCTAGCACTTTTGCGCTCGATTCCGTCACCGCCTTTTCGACGATTTCAGGCATGATGCGGCTGCCATAGGTGCGGCGCAGATGAGCAGCGGGCACCTTGCCGGGACGAAATCCCTTAATCTGAACTTCGTTTTTCAACGTTTCCAGACGGTCGGTAAGACGTTTATCCAGCTCGACGGCGGGAATAACAATTTTTAGTTCGCGCTTCAGGCCCTCGGAGAGCGTTTCAGTTACCTGCATGTGACCGGGTCCGATCCTTTGTCTGTTCGTGCCAACCTTTTGTGCCATCGGCCTGTTTTGCAAACGAGACCCCGGACACTGGCCGGCGATTATTGTATTTGGTGCGGGCGGAGGGACTTGAACCCCCACGGCTTTCGCCACAAGAACCTAAATCTTGCGTGTCTACCAATTCCACCACGCCCGCGGCGCCTTTACGCGGCAGGCGCCACGCCACGGCGATGCCGATGTAACACGGTGGTTTTGGGGTTTCCAGCGAAAACAGCCGCAAGTTTTTAACTTAACCTCATCGTCTTTTGCCAATAGCCGGTGGAGTGAAAGCGGTCAAATTTGTAACCGACTTCCCTCAGTACGCCAACTTTCTCAAACCCAAAACATTTATGAAGGCTGTCCGAGGCGGCATTGGGCTCAGAAATGACCGCAATCGCGAGACGAACATCCTCGTCGTCAAGGACCTCGAAGAGCGTGTCGTAAAGCGCCCGCCCCATCCCCCGTCTTGCAAAGCCCGGACGCGTGTAGATCGTGGTTTCAACTGTTGTGTTGTAGGCGGCCTTGGCGCGGTATTGCGACGAATAGGCAAAACCGGTGAGTTCGCTTTTTGCTTCGGCGACAAAAAGACGATAACGGCCGTTGGCGCTGAACTGGCGGAACCATTTGAGGCGATTTTCCAGGCTGACCTCGTCAAGGTCAAAGGTAATGGCCGTCTCCCGGACAAAATAATTGTAGATATCGCAAATGGCGGGCACGTCCGCCTCGCTTGCTGGGTGGATGACAAATTCTGTCACGTCAGTCTCGCTGATGTTGATTGCCCGACTTGTATAACCTCGCCAGCACCGCAGGCAAGGCTTCGGGTATGTCTTCAGCAATGAGACCAGGACCAGAGCCGGCCTCGCCATGGAGCCAGACAGCGGCGGCAGCGGCCAAGAAGGCATCCATGCCCTGGGCGACCAGGCCGGTCACCAGGCCGGCCAGAACATCGCCAGAGCCGGCGGTGGCCAGCCACGGCTCGGCATTGGCGTTGATTACAGCGCGACCATCAGGGTCTGCGATTACGGTATCAGCGCCTTTCGAAACAATGATAGCGCCGGACAGGCTGGCGGCGGCGCGGGCGCGGGCCAGCTTGGAGGCGTCATCGGTTATTGCGAAAATCCGGGCGAACTCGCCGTCATGCGGGGTCAGCACCACCGCAGCCGTCCGGGCTTTGATGGCGTCATGCAGAGTATCCGGCTGGTCCACAAAGGCGGTTAGGGCGTCAGCATCGAGAACCACCACCGCCGGACTCTGCAGGGCGGTCACCACCTTGTCTCGCAACTCCATACCCGCCCCCGCCCCAGGGCCAAGGCAGATGGCATTGTGACGCGGGTCGGCAAGAATGGCGGCAAGATCGCCGACAGTGTCGCAAGGGGCGAGCATGATGGCGGTCAGGTGCCAGCACGGCGCCGCGCGGACTGGCGACGGTCACCAGCCCCGCCCCGGCCCGCAATGCGGCGCGCGCCGCAAGCCGCGCCGCGCCGGTGCTGTGGATCGGGCCGCTGAGCACCACGGCATGACCGCGGTGGTATTTATGATCGCCCGCATCGGGCCAGGGAAAGTCTGCCGCCCAGACCGCCGGGCCGTTCAGAGCCGTCGGCGGGCGGATATCGTCAAGGGTCGAGGCCGGAATGCCGATGTCCCGGACCAGCAACCGGCCTTTATGGCTGCATCCGGGAAGCAGATAAT
>QILX01000203.1 GCA_003232175.1 Hyphomicrobiales bacterium
GCCAAGCTGGTCGACGCCATGAGCGCGACGCCTGCGACCGCGGACAACAGATGCTTACGCATAGGTGTTACCTCCCGATTATTGGTAAAATTTTATTAACCGTATAATTTTCAAACGAAAACAACTTGTGCGTCAAGCGAAAAGATCGGATGCTGATACGCATATTCACAATTCAGGGACGAACATCGGCAACCATGGAATACTCTTCCCGACAGAACACCATCCTTGCTCACGCCCGCACCAAGGGTAGAGTTGGGGTCGAAGAGTTGGCGTCCGCCTACAACCTGACACCGCAAACCATTCGCCGCGACCTTAACGAACTTTGCCAGCGCGGCCTTCTGGCGCGGGTTCATGGCGGCGCGGTGCCGGCCAATTCAGTTTCCAATTTCGGCTATGCCGACCGGCGCGAATTGGCATCGGAGCAAAAGCGCCGCATCGGCCTTGCCGCAGCGTCGCTCATCCCCGACAATTGTTCCCTCATCATCAATATCGGCACCACAACCGAGCAGGTGGCCCGCAGCCTGTACGATCGTGAGAATTTGTTGGTGATTACTAATAACATTAATGTTATCAATATTTTAAGTGGATCTGTTAAAAAGGAACTCATCCTTGCCGGCGGGACAGTCCGCCAGTCCGATGGGGGCATTGTCGGCGTCGCAGCAGTGGATTTCATCCGTCAATTCAAGGTTGACTATGCCATCATTGGCGCCTCGGCCCTGGATGAAGATGGCGCGGTGCTTGATTTTGACAATCGCGAAGTTTCGGTAGCCCGAACCATCATCGACAACGCCAGGAAAGTCATTCTGGTTTCTGACAGCAGCAAGTTCGAACGCACGGCGCCAATGCGAATTTGCGACATATCCTCAATTGACTATTTTGTCACCGACCAGGCCCCGCCGCCCCGGTTTCAGCAGGCCTGCAAACGCGACAATGTCGATGTCCGGATTACAACTTTGCCCGGACCGGCCGATATTATTGAGGGAGCGGAAAAACAAAACGAACCTAAACGAACATTCGAGACTGAGAATGTATGATCTTCTTATCATCGGCGGCGGTATCAATGGCTGCGGGATTGCGCGCGACGCCGCCGGACGCGGTCTGAAAGTAATCCTGGTCGAACAGGACGATCTGGCCCAGGGCACTTCGTCGGCATCGACCAAACTCTTCCACGGCGGCCTGCGCTATCTGGAATATTACGAATTCCGCCTGGTGCGCGAAGCTCTGATCGAGCGCGAAATCTTGTTGAACGCCATGCCGCACATTTCATGGCCATTGCGATTTGTGCTTCCCCACCATGCCGGGCTCAGACCCGCCTGGCTGCTGAGGCTGGGCCTGTTTATTTATGACCATCTGGGAGGGCGCAAAATCCTAGCCCCCACCCGCACGCTGGATCTGGGGACCAACCCCATCGGTGCGCCGCTTAAAGACACATTCAAAAAGGCCTTCGAATATTCCGACTGCTGGGTGGAAGATTCGCGGCTTGTGGTTCTGAATGCCCGCGACGCCGCCGACAGGGGCGTAACCGTGCTTACCCGCACAAAATTCGAAAATGCCAAACGAGTGGCAGAAAACTGGTCCGTGACAACCACCAACCAAATCACCGGGGAAACCGCTACAATCGAAGCCCGCGCACTGGTCAATGCCGCCGGCCCGTGGGTTGAAGACGTTATCCAAGCAAGGGTCGGCATAAAGACAACCGACAGCATCCGCCTGGTTCGCGGCAGCCATATTGTGGTGAAAAAGCTGTTCGACCATGACCGCGCCTATATTTTTCAGCAGTCCGATGGGCGCGTAGTTTTTGCCATCCCTTACGAAAAGGATTTCACCCTTGTCGGCACCACCGATGCCGACCATGACGGTGACCCGGCAACAGCTGAATGCACACCCGAAGAAGCTGACTATCTGCGCGCCGCCGTCTCGGAATATTTTAAGCGGCCCGTTGAAAAGGACGAAATCGTCTGGACTTATTCCGGGGTCCGCCCGCTTTACGACGACGGGGCGTCCTCGGCGACCCAGGCCACCCGGGACTATGTGTTAAAAGTCGATACCCAGGGTGGCGGGGCGCCGCTGCTCAATATCTTCGGCGGAAAAATCACCACCTATCGCCGGCTGGCCGAGGCCGCTTTGGCCAAACTTGCGCCCTATTTCCCCGGCCTGAAACCCGATTGGACCGCGGGCGTGCCCCTCCCCGGCGGCAATTTCCCCGTCGACGGCTGTGACCGGCTTGCCGATGACCTGGGCCAGAACCATGCTTTTCTAGACAAAAGCCAGGTCCAACGCCTCTGCCGCGCCTATGGCACATTGGCAAAAGACATGCTCGCCGGCGCGAAAACTGTCGCGGATATGGGCGAGGACTTTGGCGGCGGCCTCAGCGCCAGGGAAGTCCGCTGGCTGATGACCCGGGAATGGGCCCGGACCGCCGATGATGTCTTGTGGCGTCGCTCCAAACTGGGACTGGTTTTGTCCCAGGCTCAAAAAGAGCGGCTGGCCACCTGGATGGACACCCAGACCCACTCTGGCGCTCCAACAACTGACACCGAGGCGCAACAGAATGATCAATTGGCATGAAGGCCAAGGCCCGCAACTGCTGACTTTTCCGGTTGTCGTGCCGCTCAGTTCCGTTTTCAGGACATATGCGTGAGCCGGCCGCTTGAGGGTTTGCTGGTCGTCAGCGTGGAACAGGCGATCGCGGCGCCTTACTGCACCCGGCTGCTCGCCGATCAGGGACGCCCCGATGGTGGCGATTTTGCCCGCGACTACGATGCCCGCGCCCGCGGGCTCTCCAGCCATTTTGTCTGGACCAACCGGTCCAAGGAAAGCCTGGCGCTTGACTTGAAAGCCCCGGGCAGCGCCGATATCCTTCGATCAATACTCTCCAAGGCCGATGTTTTTGTGCAGAACCTGGCCCCTGGCGCGATGGCGCGGGCCGGCCTTGACTTGGGCGATCTGCGCCGCGCCAACCCTGCCCTGCTTACCTGCTCGATTTCCGGCTATG
>QILX01000220.1 GCA_003232175.1 Hyphomicrobiales bacterium
TGGCGGTGGCGCCAAGACAAAGCCGGGCCGCGACCGAAGAGGCCGACCCCCCCGAAGAGCCGCCGGGCACCAGCTTGGCGTCGCTGCCGGCTTTTCGCCATGGGTTGATCACCGGGCCGAAATGACTGTTTTCATTCGACGACCCCATGGCAAATTCATCATTGTTGAGCTTGCCGACCATCACCGCCCCATCAGCCCACAGATTTGCAGTTACAGTTGACTCATAAGGCGGAACAAAGCCTTCCAGGATACGGCTTGATGCGGTGGTCTGCACGCCTTTGGTACAGAAGATATCCTTGACACCTAGAGGGATGCCTTCAAGGGGGCCACCCTCGCCCTTTTGCAGACGGACATCGCAGGCTTTGGCGCGCACGCGCGCGCTATCGGCGGTCACGGTGACAAAGGCATTGAGCGCCGAGCCCGCCATTATGGCACTCAGATAAGCCTCGGTCAGCTCAAGGGCGGTAAAATCTCCGGCTTTGAGGCGAACAAGAGCCTCTGCCAGATTAAGCGTGGTCAGATCTGTCATTGGTCTCGCGAAAGTTGGGAATTAAGGGATTTTTCGTAAAACACCGACCAATCAGAGGCCGGATAATCGAGCACGGCGCCACACCTGGTAAAGCCGCCGCGCTCATATATCCGCCAGGCCGCTGGATGCCGGTCACCGGTCTCCAGAACTAGGCGAGTGACCCCGGCGGCGCGGGCGTGGGCTTCGATAAGGCCGAGAATTTCACCACCGATGCCGCGGCGTTGATGACTGGGCCGTGTATACATGCGTTTCACTTCGCCAATGCCGCCGCCATGGCGCTTCAATGCGCCACAGGCCACCGCAACCCCGCCATCTCGGGTAACAAAAACCGTGGTTTCGTCCTGCATCATATCTTCTGTACTCATATGGGAACAGAATTCTGGTGGCGTTAGGGCCGCCAAAACCCCGTCAAGTTCGGAAATAAGGCCGGAAACATCAGCGCCGAGCGTGCTTTCAATTTTGGTCACATGACCCACCAGCGCCCTACTCCACCACCTTGGGCACAACAAAATAGCCGTCCTCGGTTTGCGGTGCATTGGCAAGAATATCGCTCTGGCAGCCGCCATCATTAACCACATCTTCGCGCAAATGAATGGCATGTTCGATGACCGAGGTCATTGGCCCGACCGAGCTGGTATCGACCTCATCGAGTTGAGCGACAAAATCAAGAATTGTATTGAGTTCCCCGACTAGACGACCCGCTTCTTCATCGGTCACCGCGATGCGGGCAAGGTGGGCAATACGTTTAACGGTATCGGTGTCGACCGACATGGGTTGACCTTCCAGAAAAATACGCCAAAGGCCCGAAAGCGGAACAAAATTGGCGGGAATTTAGAACCCCTGATACCTCTGCAACCCCTGCGGTGCAACATCAAGTGAAGCCAAACTGCTGCAATCATATCCAATTTACCGGAAATAGAACCATTACCGACTTGGTATCGGACCCCAATCACATCAACTGGGGTTGAACCGGTGTGATTTGATCCGCCTGGCAAACCGGTCCATATTTTCTTGAGTACGGGTGGAACACCGATAAAATCAGTCCGCGCTTCCTAACATTTCATTCACGGAGTAAAATTCATGCCAGCAAATGCACCTTCAAGACGTGTATTCACCGCCGGCCTGGCTGCTGTTCTGGCTAGTGCGCCGATATTCGGCATGAGTAACGCGACAGCTGATGAAATCACCAACTTCGCACCCGGAGGCATTGCCATCCGCGGCACCGATCCGGTGGCCTATTTCACCATGGGAAAGCCCGTGGCCGGCTCGGACGAATTCAGCGCTGAATATAATGGCGTCACCTGGAAATTTTCTTCCGAGCAAAATCGCGCCATGTTTTTGGCCAATCCGGTCAAATACGCGCCGGCCTATGGCGGGTATTGCGCCACGGGCATGAGTTTTGGATACAAAATATCCATTGAACCCGAACAATGGAAAATCGTTGATGGTAGGCTCTATCTAAATAACGGCCCAGCGGCGCAGCGCAGCTTCCTCAAAGATCCCAAGGGCACAATCGCCCGCGCCGATGTCAACTGGCCGAAAATCAAGGATATCCCTGCCAACTAAAGCCTGTCTCCAAAAAGTGGGAACCGGTTTTGGGAAAAAAGACATGCGAAAACAAAGATCTAAAACAGTGGCGCGAATTAGAATGATCGCGACACGCTTTAAATATATTAGCGAGGCTTGCAGCCTTCAGATCATCTGCGGCGTGTCCCGGTCCATTCCCTTTTTATCCAGCTCAGCAAGATAATTCTCCCAGACCTTTGCCATGTTTCGCCCGTTTTGGCGAAAATAGTCCCAGGAGAAAATTCCAGAGGAATGATTGTCGTCGAAGGTAATTCTCACGGCGTAATTGCCGACAGGTACAACGGATTTAATACGTACATTTCTTTTGCCGCCAACGGTTTTCCGTTCGGCTTCGGAATGCCCCCGCACTTCGGCGCTGGGGCTTTGCACACGCAGGAATTCAGAGGTGAAATCGAAAGTTTCATCATCGCTGAAAGAAACAGATAGCTCGTCTTTGTCTTTTGAAATCCGTAGACGTCTGGGGCTTGAAACATCGGTCATTTGATTTCCGCGACTTAGGTCAGCTAATGGCGATCCCGGCAGGACTCGAACCTGCAACCTGCGGATTAGAAATCCGCTGCTCTATCCGGTTGAGCTACGGGACCGGTCGAGGCAGGCCTATCC
>QILX01000111.1 GCA_003232175.1 Hyphomicrobiales bacterium
CCGGAGCCTTGGCGATGACGTCGTGGCTGCCGATCCTGGCATAAACCAGCGCTTCGGGGCCCAGGGGCTCGACAACCGATACCGTGCCCTTAAGGACGGTTGCATCCTTTCCCGCCGGTTCCTCGCTGATCACCAGATCCTCGGGCCGGATGCCAAGAATTGCGCGTCTATCCTGTCCAAGGGTCCCGTTCAGCTTTGGCAGAGGCACCTTGCCGATGCCGTCGATGTCCAGGGCCGGTTTGCGCGCTTTCACGGCGGCGATGCCGGGCAACATATTCATCGACGGCGAGCCGATGAACCGCGCCACAAACATGTTGGCGGGGTTCTGGTAGACTTCCATCGGCGTGCCCACCTGCTGGATATGGCCATCCTTCATGATGACAATACGGTCCGCGAGCGTCATCGCCTCGACCTGATCGTGGGTGACGAAGATGATCGTTGTTGCCATGGTCTGATGCAGCGCAACTGGGCATCAAGGTTGGACAGCGGCTCGTCGAAAAGAAAGACCTGAGGGTCGCGCACCATGGCGCGGCCAATGGCGACACGCTGGCGCTGGCCGCCGGACAGCTCCGCCGGTTTGCGTTCCAGATACTCGGTCAGGTCGAGGATCTTGGCAGCGTCACGGATCTTGGCGTCCTTGCCCGCCTGGGAAAGTTTGGAGGTTTTAAGTCCGAAGGCGATGTTTCTGCGCACCGTCATATGGGGGTAGATGGCGTAATTCTGGAACACCATGGCGATGTTGCGTTCCCTTGGGTCCATGCGGTTGACCACGCGTCCGCCAATGGCGATCTCGCCGGCGGTGATTTCCTCCAGCCCGGCGATCATGCGCAATGTGGTTGATTTGCCGCAGCCCGAGGGGCCGACCAGCACGACAAATTCACCGTCATTGACCTCCAGATCGATGCTGTGCACGACTTCGATCGTCCCGTAGGTCTTGGAAACCTTGTTCAGTTTGACGCTCGCCATGGGGTTACTCCTGGGGGCTTGCCGGACCCATTCGGGCCAGACACATAAAAAGCGAATCTAGGTGGGTTTGAGCCATTTCCTCATCGCGCCGGTAGCGCTCAAGCCGCGCCCGACCGGCATCGATTTCATCGCCATAGACCGCCAGCGCATCGTCCAGCGCACGGGGTGACGGCCCGCCGAAGCGGTCGCGAACCGCGACAAAGTTTTCCGGCGATACCGCGGTATCAAAAGCTGCCGCGTCAAGGGACGAGGACCGGGTGGTCCGGGCGGCAAAAGCGGTCTTGAAGGGCTCAAATCCGCCGGCGGAAAGCGAGGTTCCCGCCGCCAGTACCGCCCGGGCGGTGTCGCCGGCGATTTCATGGGCCTGGCGGAACGACAGCCCGTCTTCGCGCACAAGCGTGTCGGCGAGTTCGGTCACGGTGATGCAGCTGGCGTCAATATTGGCCCTGACCGAGGCCTCTTGGATCGAGACCGCGCCGATCAGCCCGGCGGCCAGGTCAAGGGCGCGGATGCCGCTGTCAAACGCCGCGTAACCCGCCGCCTGCACCTCGCCTTCGCTGTCGTTCATATCGGTGAACGGTGTGTTGTGCATGGTGTTCACCACCATGTCGGCGCGCCCCACGGTCAGGGAAGCCAGAAGACGCAAATGCTCGATCGGCACCGGATTGCGCTTCTGGGGCATGATCGAGGAGATCTGCACATAGGCGTTGGGAACATAAAGCTGGCTGACCTCAAAGCCGGACCAGGCCTGGAGATCCTGCACCAGCCGGCCCAGATGCAGAAATATGAGTTTGAGGGCGGTATAGGTCGAAGTGACGTAGTCGATAGCGGCGATGCAGCCATAGGAATTGCGCATGGGCGCGGCAAACCCCAGAAGCGCCGCCATGCGGTGACGGTCGACGGCAAACCCGCTGGTGGTGATCGCCGCTGCCCCCATGGGGCACAGATCGACAATGGCGCGGGCCTGGGTGAGGCGGTCGATATCGCGTAGCAGAACTTCGAGGGCGGCGCCAAGATAGTGGCCGAATGTCGAGGGCTGCGCCGGCTGGCCGTGGGTATATGCGACGATGATGGTCGATTTTTCGGCGATCGCGGTATCGGCAAATGCCCGGGCCAGCGTCAGGCAGGCGTCAAGGATATGATCGATTTTCTGCTTGAGTTTGAGCTTGAACACCGTGTGGTCGATGTCGTTGCGGCTGCGGGCGGTGTGCAGATGGCCGGCGGTGTCGGGACCGAGTTTTTCAGCCAGAAGGGCCTCAACGAGAAAAAAGTAATCCTCCACCTCGCCGGTATAGGTGAGGGCGGAAATATCGGTTTCGGCGTCGATCTGGTCAAGCGCCGCAGCGATGGCAATGGCGGTTTTCTGGTTCAGCACGCCGGTTTGAGCCAGCATGACCAGATGGGCGCGATTGATGCGGCGGTGCTGGGCGGTGAAGTGGGTTTTGGCACCTTCGAACAATGGCGCCAGGACCGTGTCGCGATAGACCGGCGCCGGAAAAGTGCTGGTATCAGTCAAGGTGCCCCACTCAGCCCTTGAGCCCGGTCAGCACCACGCCGCGAATGATGTACCGTTGGAAGACGAGGAACACGATCAGGGTCGGAATGGTGGCAAGGCTTGCCCCGGTCATGATCAGCTCCCACTCCACCTGCTGTTCAACCGAGAAGGTCGTAAGGCCGACCGGCAAGGTGTAAAGGTCATAATCGGTGGTGGCAATCAGCGGCCAGATGAAGGCGGTCCAGTTGCCCAGGAAGACGAAGATGGCCAGCGCCGATAGCGCCGGGGTCACCAGTGGCAGGGCGATTTTCCACCAGATTTCAAACTCGTTATAACCATCGATGCGGGCGGCGGCGATGAAATCGTCGGGCACGGTTTCGAAGAACTGCTTCATTAAAAATGTGCCAAAGGCGGTCATCATGCCGGGAAACATGATGCCCCAATAGGTATCGAGCCAGCCAAAGGCACTGGCCATCAGATACCAAGGAATGACCAGCATTTCGGTGGGGATCATCAGGGTCGACAGGATGGCGATGAAAATCAGATAGCGGCCCCGGAAGGTGAATTTGCACAAGGTGTAGCCAACCAGGGCGTCGAA
>QILX01000209.1 GCA_003232175.1 Hyphomicrobiales bacterium
ATGCCCGGAGGCAGCGTTATAGCCCTGGAGCCGCAGCGGATTATTTTTCAGATGCTGTGCGCCAATATAGCCAATAACGGGTTGGGCAATGTCCAGTGCTTCCACGCCGCGTCGGGCCACGGCGGCGGAACCCTCAAAGTTCCTGACCTGAATTTCGATGCAGGGGGAAATTTTGGCGGCCTGTCGCTTGTCGATGCGGATTGGGGGTCCTCGGTGCCGGTGCTGGCTATCGATCAATTGGACCTTGAATCCTGCCATTTTATAAAAATCGATGTCGAGGGCATGGAAACCGATGTCATCACCGGCGCCGAGGCAACAATCGGTAAATTTCGTCCGGTCCTTTATGTCGAAAATGAGCGACGGGAAAACTCCGCCAGCCTGATCCGGCAGATATTCAGTCTTGACTACAGGCTTTTCTGGCACATACCGCCCCTGTTCAATCCGGACAATTTTCGCGGCGAGAAGAAAAATGTATTTCCCCACCAAGGGTCGGCCAATATGATCTGCGTCCCGAATGAGATGAGTATTTCGTTTGGGTCCTTACGCGAAATCCTCTCCGCCGATGAGTACTGGAAATAAAGAACCGGCAATCCTTCCGCGCCTGCCTGGCCTCGCTTCCAAGCCATTTGGCCATTTGCCAGTAGGGAACCGGCCCATAACTGATGCGGGCGACGCCAAGCCCGGCCAAGATCGGTGTGTCCGGAACATGGGGCAGCGCCATAATATTGACCGGCAGGGGCGAGGCCTCGCACAACTGGCTGATCAGGGCCTCATCGGCCAGACCGGGAGCAAACAACCCATCCGCCCCGGCTTCCGCATAGGCCCTGGCGCGTTCGAGCGCTTCTGCCACCAAGGGCTGGTCATGGGCATCGGGCTTGGCCTTGAGGAACACATCGGTGCGGGCGTTAAGAAAGCCGCCTTTGCCAAAATTATCGACAGCCCGGCGCGCCGCCGCAATGCGTAAAATCTGATCGGCAACCTCGTAAAGACCGGTGCCGCCGATAACTTGATCTTCAAAATTGAAACCAACAGCGCCCGCTTCCATGGCCCGTGTAACCGTGCCCGCCACTACATCAGGCGAGGGCCCGTAACCACCTTCAAGATCGACGGAAACCGGCAGCTCCACCGCATCGACAATGCGGCGAATATTGCTCATCGACAGGTCCAGAGGTATGTTCTCCCCATCGGCGTAACCATAGGCCATGGCAACCGAAAGGCTGCCGGTGGCGATAGCCTTTGCCCCGGCCTCGGCGACAATGCCGGCACTGCCCGCATCCCAGATATTGAACAAGATCACCGGATCGCCTTTCACGTGCAGGGCACGAAATCGGGTCGCCAGTTCAGATTGCTTTTGCATACGGATTTCCTTCGGGTGGTCACTTAAAGTCTAGCCGACAGTACCGCGATTTACCCTGTCCCGGCACAATTTCGATTTTGCTATCGAAGCTGCCGAATTCCTCCCTATAATTGGCCATGATCCGCACCGCCCTCAGTATCAATCTCAACAAAATCGCCCTGCTGCGCAATCAGCGCGATGTCGGATATCCCAGCGTCATCGCTTTTGCGCGCATTGCCATCGATGCCGGGGCCGCCGGGATCACTGTTCACCCTCGTCCCGATGAGCGCCATATCCGTACCAGCGATGTAACCGATATCGCGGCGCTGATCAGGGGTGAGTACGCCGGCAAGGTCGAATTCAATATCGAAGGAAATCCAACGGAGGATTTCCTGGTGCTGGTGCGAGACGTTTTGCCCGATCAGGTGACTTTGGTGCCAGATGACCCTGGCCAGTCAACCTCCGATCATGGCTGGCCCTTTCCGCAAAGCGCCGGCCTCCTGGCCCCAATTGTCTCAGAGTTGCACCAGCAAGGTATGCGGGTGGCGCTTTTCATCGACGATGAACCGGAAGCCGCCCGCGCGGCGGCGCGAACCGGCGCCCAGCGGGTTGAGCTTTATACCGGCCCTTACCATCAGGCATGCGAACGGGGTCAGGCGAAAACCTCCCTGGCCCGTTTCGCCGCAACGGCCAAAGCAGCGCGGAAAGCCGGCATGGGCGTCAATGCCGGCCATGACCTTAATCTGGACAATCTCGCCGACTTCCTTGCCGCCGTGCCCCACGTTGAAGAGGTTTCCATCGGCCACGGGATCACGGCGGATGCTCTTGAGATGGGGATGCAGGCCGCCGTTGCGGCCTATCTGCACCAGATCGAAATCGGCAACGGGCGAAAGGCCGGACCATGAGTATTGAACTGGGACGTAAACCCTCCCCAAAACTGCATGTCGCGGGCCAGCCTCATGATGAGGGCCGCAACCCTGGCGTCGCATTTGATGCCGGCTGGATCGAGGATATTCACGTCAATCTTTCCGCCGTCGAGCGCCGCTGTGCCTCGCTTCCAGGGCGTCGCAGCATCAAAAAGGACTGGCAGGCGGCATGGCTTCTCAAAGCCATCACCTGTATCGATCTGACCACCCTTTCGGGCGACGACACCCCCGACCGCGTGGCGCGTCTTTGTGCAAAAGCAAGGTCCCCGGTGCGCGGCGATCTTCTGGAGGCCCTCGGGGTCGCTCATATGGGGCTGACTGTGGGTGCGGTGTGCGTCTACCACGAGATGATCGAGACGGCGATAAAGTCACTTGAGGGCTCCGGCATCCCCGTCGCCGCGGTCTCCACCGGTTTTCCCGCCGGGCTCACGCCCTTGCCCTTGCG
Source organism: Hyphomicrobiales bacterium (assembly GCA_003232175.1). GTDB lineage: Bacteria > Pseudomonadota > Alphaproteobacteria > Rhizobiales > SZUA-8 > SZUA-8. The sequence goes on from QILX01000209.1 coordinate 2,708, forward strand.
TTTGAGAGAGATCGAGATGTCGGTTGAGGCAGGGGCGTCCGAGATCGACATCGTCATATCGCGCCGCCATGCACTGACCGGCAACTGGCGGAAGCTTTACCAGGAGGTCAAGGCCATGCGCGCGGCCTGCGGACCGGCCCATATGAAAACCATTCTGGCCACCGGCGAGCTGGGCACGTTGCGCAATGTCGCGAGGGCCTCGATGGTCTGCATGATGGCCGGGGCCGACTTCATCAAGACCTCGACCGGCAAGGAGCCGGTCAACGCTACCCTGCCGGTGAGCCTCACCATGATCAGGATGATCCGCGACTATGCGGCCCGCACCGGCCACAAGATCGGCTTCAAGCCCGCCGGCGGCATTTCGGTGGCCAAGGATGCCCTTATCTACCTTGCCCTGATGAAAGAGGAGCTGGGCCGCGATTGGCTGGAACCGGACTTGTTCCGATTTGGCGCCTCAAGCCTTCTGGGCGATATCGAACGCCAGCTCGAACACCA
>QILX01000192.1 GCA_003232175.1 Hyphomicrobiales bacterium
CTGATCGCGATGATCAGTTTCGGGGTGAGGTCGATTTTCGGCTTTTTCCTCGAACCGATGACCCTGGCCCGGGGCTGGAGCCGGGAGACCTTTTCCCTCGCCCTGGCGCTGCAGAACCTTGCCTGGGGGCTCGGCGTGCCTATTGCCGGGGCGATGGCGGATCGGTTTGGCGCGCCAAAGGTCGTCGTCGGCGGGGCCCTCATCTATGGGCTGGGTGTCTGGGGCATGTCGGTGGCCGAATCCGGGCTTGACCTTTATATCTTTGCCGGTGTGATAACCGGCTTGGGAATTGCGTTTACCTCCTTTTCGTTTACCTCCTTTTCCCTGGTCATGGCGACGATGGCCAAGGTTTCAGGGCCTGAGCGGCGCAGCTTCGTGCTTGGCCTGGGCACTGCCGCCGGCTCGTTCGGCATGGTGGTCTTTTCACCCCTGAGCCAGACTTTCATATCTCAATATGGCTGGCAGCCGGCGCTCTATATTCTGACGGGGTTTGCCCTGATGATCATTCCCCTGGCGCTGTTCCTGCCCTCGGGCACCGCCGCCGCCGGCGAAGCGCCAAGCGACCAGACCCTGGGCGAAGCCCTGAAGGAAGCCGTGGCCCATCGTGGATTTATTCTGTTGAGCAGCGGTTTTTTTGTCTGCGGGTTCCATGTGGCGTTCATCACGGTGCATTTTCCCGCCTATATCGCCGATCTGGGGCTTGATTACAGCGTTGCCGCCATTGCCCTGGCGCTGATCGGGGTGTTCAACATCGCCGGATCGTTTCTGTCCGGGTTCGCTGGACAAAAATACAGCAAGAAACTGGGGTTGAGCTGGCTCTATTTTGCGCGCTCGGTCGCCATCGGTGCCCTGTTGCTGGCGGACAAGACGCCAATGACGATTTACATTTTTTCCGCCGTGATGGGTTTGCTGTGGCTGTCGACCGTCCCGCTGACCACCGGCATTATCGCCCAGGTGTTCGGCACCCGCTATCTGGCGACGCTTTTTGGCATCGTCTTCCTCAGCCATCAGCTTGGCAGTTTCATCGGCGTGTGGCTTGGCGGGTATCTCTACGACACAATCGGCACTTACGATTCGGTCTGGTGGCTGGGCATCGCCCTTGGTCTGGCCGCCGCGATCATCCATCTGCCGATCAACGAACGCCCCCTGGCCCGTCTGGGCGGCGCGCGGGCGTGAGGGGGAGTCTTTTGTTGATTTAAGGAAAGAAAGTCTGTGCCATCCCGCTCCCCCACCCGGCCACCCCCAGGTTACAATCTATGGGGTGGCCGGGTGGGGGAGCGGGATGGCACAGACTTACCTAATCAACGAAAAAACTCTTCGGGATGGCACAGACTTTTCTAAAATCAACGAAAAAAACCGCGCCCCTTTTGGGGGCGCGGCTTTAGATTTTTCAGGACAATTGAGTTGAGGTCTTAGATCGCGCTCAGATTGCTCGCTGAAGACCGGCCGGAGCGATCCTGCTCCAGTTCGTATTCGATCTTCTGTCCCTCGGCGGGGTTGTTCATGCCAGCCCGTTCAACTGCGGAGATGTGCAAAAAGACATCTTTGCCGCCATCATCGGGCTCGATGAAGCCGAAGCCCTTCTGGGCGTTAAACCATTTTACTGTTCCTATGGCCATTTTTATCTCCATTTGGTCTGGCGTGTAGGGAAGGTGTGTTTTTGCGCCTGTTGCTCAGGCGGCTTTGCGCCGGGAAGGACCGCGTGAGCGGCGTCGGCGACGTCCAGCCTCGTTCTGAGGCCGGGACTTGGTAAATTTTGCGGTGGAATTGTGTTTATTTGCGGTTCTGGGAACGTTGTTTCGTGGGGCCGGTCCCGCCAGGGTCTGGCCGGTGAGCCGGTCGATACGGACAAGGTAGCCTTTTTCCGACGGGTCGCAGAGCGAAATCGCTACGCCAGCGGCCCCGGCTCTTGCCGTGCGGCCAATGCGGTGAACGTAGGTTTCCGGCTCGTTGGGAATTTCATAATTGATCACATGGCTGATATCGGCGACATCGATGCCGCGGGCAGCTATATCTGTTGCCACCAGCACGCGCAAACGACCCGACTTAAAACCGTCCAGCGCTTTTTGCCGTGCTGCCTGGCTTTTATTGCCATGAATGGCCGAGACCTTGACACCGGCTTTTTCCAAAAAAGTCACAACCCGGTTGGCGCCGTGCTTGGTGCGGGTGAAGACGATGACGCGCCGCATTTCCGGGTCGTCGAGCATTTTGGTGAGCAGCGACCGTTTTGCCGATCCATCGACAAAATGCACGATCTGCTCGACCTTCGCCACGGTCACGACTTTCGGCGTGACTTCGACCCGCACGGCATTGTCGAGAAGCTCGCGTGCGAGTATTTCGACCTCTTTGGGCATGGTGGCGGAAAAGAACACGGTCTGGCGGTCCTTGGGAAGGTCGCGGACGATTTTCCTGACGTCGCGGACAAATCCCATGTCGAGCATGCGGTCCGCTTCGTCCAGAATAAGGGTCCTGGCCTCATCGAGCCGGACATTGCCCTGGCCAATATGATCCATCAGCCGGCCCGGCGTGGCGATGAGCACATCAACCCCGCGCGCCAGCGCTTTGATCTGTGGCCCTTGTCTAACGCCGCCAAAAACCACGGCGATGCTTAAATCAAGGTGTTGGCCGTAAAGCCTGAAGCTGTCGGCGATCTGGCCCGCCAGCTCGCGGGTCGGCGCCAAAATGAGCGACCGCGCGGTGCGGGGGGCCGGCCGGCGTTTGATCTTGCCGAGCTTTTCCAGCAAAGGCAGTGCGAACGCCGCCGTTTTGCCGGTGCCGGTCTGGGCAATGCCCAGGAGATCACGGCCAGCCATGAGTGGCGGAATAGCTTCGGCCTGAATGGGAGTGGGGGTGGTATAATTCTGGGCGTTGAGGGCGCGCAAAACAGGGTCGGCTAAGCCTAGACCCGAAAACGAAATAGACGTCACGTGTGTATTAGT
>QILX01000016.1 GCA_003232175.1 Hyphomicrobiales bacterium
GGCGCCAAGGCCAAGCACCGCCGTACCGTTGGTGACCACACCGACAAGATTGCCGCGGATGGTCATCTCTTCGGCCTGGGCGGGATCCTCCGCGATCGCAAGGGACGCCGCCGCGACGCCAGGGGAGTAGGCGAGCGCCAAGTCACGCTGGGTGGCGAGCGGCTTGGTGGCCCTGATCTCCAATTTGCCGGGCCGGGGATTGCGGTGATAAAACAGCGCGGCTTCGGTAGTGTTTTCCGCCATGAAATCCTCTTGTGGTGAAACCGGCAGGGCAAACAACCGGGAATCAGAGCCGCTTTTTCGAATACTTCGAAAACTCTAAAGCATATTCAATTCAGATGGAATCGGCGCCGGATCAAGAATCTTTTCGTTGATTTAAGGTAAGCCTGTGCCATCCCGCTCCCCCACCCGGCCACCCCATAGATTGTATCCTGGGGGTGGCCGGGTGGGGGAGCGGGATGGCACAGGCTTACCTTAAATCAACGAAAAGATTCTTAGCTACGGGGCCGTGTATCCAACATCTGCAACGGGTAGGACCGAGGAAGCAACCCGGCCTGGAACCAGGACACCATTGAGGCAATGGAAAAAATCGGCAGGCCCAGCTCGGCGCGCAGCCGGGCGGCGTAGGGCATCATATTGGTGCACTCAAGGACAATCGCGCCGATATCGGCATGGGCGGAGACAAGCTCGCGACCGGCCTTGAGCACATCTGCCTCCGCCGCATCCACATCCAGGGTCCATTCATTGCCGATCAGCGCCCGGGTAAACTCCTCGCCCCCATCGGTGCCAACCACCGGCGTGCCTAAGGGTACCCCGGCAGCTTCAAGGTGTGCGGGGGTAAGGGTCTGGGCGGAAACGGTGAGAATGCCGGCGCGTTTACCCGGCGGCAGCAGCGCCTCGACCATCGGCACCTGCATCAGCGAAGAGGTTGCCACAGGCACCTGCACCGCCGCCGAGATGTCCTTCTGGAACAGGGCCAGAAAGCCGCAATTGGTGGTGATGCCATCCGCCCCCATGGCGACAAGCTCTTTTGCGGCCTCGACAAAAACATCGCGCAATCCCGTCGCGCCGCGCCGCACCACCAGATCCGGAGAGGCACCGCGCACCACTTTGTAAAGCACCGGAAACGGCCAGGTCAGCGCATTTCCCATATCGCCAGGAATGCGGGGAAACCTGGTTTCGAGCATCAAGATGCCCACCGCGGCCCCATAAACCGTCTTGCCGCCGGTGACCTGCATGGCTCTCCCTCAAATGCTGATGCGGACCCCGCCTAGGGGCCCTCGAGGTCATTCATATAGATGGTCGAAAACCCCTCGCGCACTACGCTTTCTATCTGATCTTGCCGCCGCTCGATATGGTGGCGCATTTTTTCCGCCGCCAAATCCTCATCCCGCGCCACAAGGGCATCGACGATGGCGCGATGTTCTGACCGGGTTCCCTCGACCCGCCGGTCCATATCGAGCCAGCGAATAAAACGTATGCGCTCGTTGATCCGGCGCAACTGCCGGACCAGTTCGCCGTTTTCCGTCAGTTTTGCAATCTGAATATGAAACGCCTCGTCATGCCCGACCAGCTCCTGGATCGGCTGGCCGAAAACCTTCCAATGGTAAAAATCTGAATTGCTGGCCAGGGCGTCAATGGCGCTATCGCTGGCGCGCCGGCAAGCGAGGCGAACCGCCTCGACCTCCAGCATCCGCCGGACCTCGTAAAGCTCGAACACCTCGCGGGCATCCAGCCCCCGGCAGAAAAAACCCCGCCCGGCGACAAAATCCAGCAGCCGCTCGGCCACCAGCCGGTTAAGCGCCTCGCGCAGCGGCGTGCGGCTGGCGCCAAGGTCGCGTGCCAGGGTCATTTCATTGAGGCGTTCTCCCGGTTTCAGCCGGTAGGCCACCGCCATCTCCTTGACCACCTCATAGATGTCGTCAACCCGGGTGCGGGGGGCTGGGGGGGCAATTTCCGCCGGATCTGATGCTGTCATCTTCCTGCCTTTGCAAACGGTGACCAACGGTGCGTTTTTGCGCCCCTACCCTCGAAACGGAATGGGTCCGCCCGGCCTTGGGTGGCGGGTCGGCGGGCTTTATTGAACGCCCTTGACCAACGGATCGGCGTCAATATACACTTCTGTATACAGAAATGAATACCAGATTTTTCCGAAAGTGCAAAGCAACCAGATGCCGGACAGCAAAAACACCATGAACGGCGCCGAAGCGATGGTGCGGCTGCTTGAAGGCCATGGCGTCTCCCACATTTTTGGCCTGTGCGGCGACACCTCATTACCGTTTTATGACGCCCTGTACCGCCTTAAGCCGCAAATCGATCATATCCTGACCCGCGACGAACGCTCTGCCTCCTACATGGCCGACGCCTATGCACGGGTCACTGGAAAGGTCGGTGTGTGCGAAGGGCCGTCAGGCGGCGGCGCCACCTATATCGCGCCGGGTCTGGTCGAGGCCAATGAGAGCTCGGTCCCGGTGCTGGCGATCACCACCGATGTATCAACCACCGCCGCCGGCCACTACCCGCTGACCGAACTCGACCAGTCGGCGCTTTTTAGGCCGCTGACCAAGTGGAACGGGCTGATCGGCGCCGGCGCCAATCTGCCGTCCATGGTCCGCACCGCCTTTCGCGCCATGACCACCGGTCGCCCCGGTTCTGCTCATCTGGCGTTTCCTTATGACGTGCAGACCGCTGAAATCGACGCCCTGCCCGCCGCGCCGGCCCCGACCCCGAGGCGGTCGAAGAGATGGCCGCGGCCCTTGTTTCGGCAAAAACACCGGTGATCATCTGCGGCGGCGGGGTGGTTATCTCCGGCGCCATGGCGCAGTTGCACACCCTTGGCACATTGCTGGATATACCCATCGCCACGACAATTTCAGGCCAGGGCGCTATCGCCGAAACCGACGGGCTCAGCGTTGGCGTGGTCGGCTCCAATGGCGGCGTTAAAGCCACCAGAGCTGTGATAGAGGCCGCCGACCTGGTGCTGTTCATCGGCTGCCGCGCCGGTTCGGTGACCACCGAGCGCTGGCGCTTTCCGGCGCCGGGAACCCGTATCC
>QILX01000277.1 GCA_003232175.1 Hyphomicrobiales bacterium
GGTCGATACAAGTGAACGCGGATCGGGCAAACTTGGTTTTGCCGCCGTAACCATCGTCGCCGTCATGGCCATCATTGGCATAGGCGTCGGGTTTTGGGTGGTCTTCTGGCTGTGGACTCAGACCGACTGGTTTGTCGATGTGCTGATTATCGCGCTGCAAAGCGTCATCGCCATTGTCGTGCTGCTGATCCTGATTGCCTTTTTGCTCCTGGCCGACCGTAAGATATGGGCAGCGGTTCAGTTGCGGCGCGGGCCCAATGTGGTTGGTCCCTTCGGGTTGTTGCAGTCCTTTGCCGATCGCTGAAATTTGTGTTCAAGGAAGTGGTTATTCCCGCCGGCGCCAACAAGGGCGTCTTTCTGCTGGCGCCGCTGGTCACGACCACACTGGCGTTGAGCGCCTGGGCGGTCATGCCGGTGGCCGAGGGCTGGGTCATCGCCGATATCAATGTCGGCGTCTTGTACATTTTCGCCATCTCCTCCCTTGGGGTCTATGGCATCATCATGGGGGGTTGGGCCTCCAATTCGAAATATCCATTCCTGGGCGCTTTGCGCTCGGCGGCTCAGATGGTGTCCTATGAGGTTTCCATCGGTTTTGTCATCATCACCGTACTGCTGTTCGCCGGCACACTGAATTTGAGCGAAATCGTTGCCGCCCAGCGCAGCGAATGGGGCATGTTCGGCTGGTACTGGTCACTGCTTTTCCCCTCGTTCGTGATCTTTTTCATCTCCACACTCGCCGAAACCAATCGGCCGCCGTTCGATCTGCCCGAGGCCGAATCGGAACTGGTTGCGGGCTATATGGTTGAGTATTCCTCCACCCCGTATTTGATGTTCATGCTCGGTGAATATGTATCGATCGTGATGATGTGCGCCTTTATGACGGTGCTGTTTCTGGGCGGCTGGCTGCCACCGTTTGAGGTGGCACCGTTTACCTGGGTGCCCGGCGTCGTGTGGTTCCTGGGCAAGGTGGTTTTCCTCTTTTTCATGATCGCCATGGTCAAGGCTTTTGTGCCGCGTTACCGTTATGACCAGCTGATGCGTCTGGGCTGGAAAGTCTTTTTGCCGATTTCACTTTTCCTGGTTGTTGCCGTGTCCGCCTATCTGGTGTTCACCGACAGTCTGCCGGCCTGATTTTAAAGGAGACCTGACATGGGTGTTGCCCAAGCCGCCAAGTCGCTGCTCCTTTTGGAGTTTGCCGAGGCGTTCGTTCTGGCCATGCGGTATTTTTTCCGACCTAAGGTGACGATCAACTACCCTTTTGAAAAAGGTCCGCTTTCCCCGCGTTTTCGCGGCGAGCATGCATTGCGCCGTTACCCGAACGGCGAGGAACGCTGTATTGCCTGCAAGTTGTGCGAGGCCATCTGTCCGGCCCAGGCGATCACTATCGAAGCGGGGCCGAGGCAGAATGATGGCACGCGTCGCACGACGCGATACGACATCGACATGACCAAATGCATCTATTGCGGTTATTGCCAGGAAGCCTGTCCGGTCGATGCCATTGTCGAGGGCCCGAACTTCGAATTCGCCACCGAAACCCGCGAGGAACTTTTTTACGACAAGGACCGGCTTCTATCCAATGGTGACCGCTGGGAACGGCAAATCGCCGCCAATATCGCCCTTGACGCCGAATATCGCTGAGGGTCATGGGATGGGGCACATGAATAATAGGGGGCGCAGTTAAGAAGATGGCCATCGCCACTGTCTTTTTCTATCTTTTTGCCGCCACGATGATCGGCTCGGCACTGATGGTTATTGCATCGAGGAATCCGGTGCATTCGGTGCTGTTCCTCATTTTAACCTTCGTCAACGCCGCCGGACTGTTCATCATTGTCGGCGCCGAATTCCTCGCTCTGATCCTGATCATCGTTTATGTCGGCGCCGTGGCGGTGCTCTTCCTCTTTGTCGTCATGATGCTCGATGTCGATTTCGCCGAATTGCGCGAGGGCTTTTTGGAATATCTGCCGGTTGGCGGGCTGGTGGGGTTCATTCTTTTGATTGAATTGCTCATGGTTATTGGCGCCTGGGTCGTGGCGCCGGAGGCGACCTCCATCGTCGCCAAGCCGATCCCGGCTGACGGGGTGACAAATACCGAGGCGCTGGGCCGGCTGCTTTACACCGATTACATTTATTATTTCCAGGCCGCCGGCATGGTGCTTCTTGTGGCGATGATCGGCGCCATTGTGCTGACGCTGCACCACCGGCCAAACGTCAAGCGCCAGGACATTTCGGCGCAAGTGGCGCGTGATCCCTTTGAGGCGGTCACCTTGAAAGATGTCAAACCAGGGCAGGGGATTTCGCTATGATTATTGGCCTGGGCCACTATCTCACTGTGTCCGCCATTTTGCTGACCATTGGCGTTTTCGGCATCTTCCTCAACCGCAAGAACGTCATCATCATCCTGATGTCGATTGAGCTGATGCTGCTGGCGGTCAATCTGAACATGGTGGCGTTTTCGGCCTTTCTCAACGATCTGGTGGGGCAGGTGTTCGCGCTTTTGATCCTCACGGTGGCTGCCGCCGAGGCGGCCATCGGCCTTGCCATACTCGTGGCCTTTTTCCGCAACCGCGGGTCGATCGCGGTTGAGGATGTCAATCTGATGAAGGGCTGAAGCCGATGTACCCCCTCATCGTATTTCTGCCCCTGATCGGCGCCATTGTCGCTGGCCTATTTGGTAACCGCATGGGGCCGCGGGCCTGTGAGCTGATCACCTCCGGTTTCCTGGTTTTTTCGGCCATATTGTCGTGGTTCGCCCTTTTCGATGTTGGGTACGGCGATGGTGGCGGGCGCATTGAAATTTTCCGCTGGCTGACCTCGGGCGATCTGGAAGTCGACTGGGCGTTGCGCATCGATACGCTGACGGTGGTCATGCTGGTTGTCGTCAC
>QILX01000237.1 GCA_003232175.1 Hyphomicrobiales bacterium
CCACATCATGGATCAGGGCGATGTCGATCTGGTTCATGCCCAGGCGCTGATAGCTGTCCTCGACCGAGCGCATCACCCCATCATAGGTGTAATCATGGACGATATTGAAATCGAGAGGGCGCTTCCAGTTGCCGCGCTTGACCTGGTCTCGGGCGACGGGCCGCAACAGCCGGCCAACCTTGGTCGACAGCGTGAACGTTTCCCGGTCCTTGTGCCGCAGCAAATGGCCAAACCGGTGTTCGGCGACCCCATGGCCATATTGCGGCGCCATATCGAAATGACCGACACCTGCCCCATAGGCGGCCTCGATGGTTTCCAGCGCCTGGCGGTCGGACAGAATTTCAAAAAGGTTGCCCAGGGGCGCGCCCCCCATGCCCAGCACGGTGACATCGCAATTTGTACGCCCAACTTTGCGGCGGGCAAGGGTCTTAGTCATTGGCATCCTCGGTTTGGAAAGTATCATGGAGACCCCGCAGCCAGATTGCCGCCTTGCCGATGGCGAGCTGGGCGACGGGCGAAAACGTCAACGCTTCAAGAAAGGCGTGGGGGGCGTGGGGGTAACGCTCGACGATCACGGGGTTGCCAGCTCGGGCCAGCGCCTCGCCAAAGGCGATGTTCTCGTCAGCCAGAATATCCTTTTCCGCCACGGTGAGAAAGGCCGGCGGCAGGCCGGATAGATCGGCGCGCAAGGGCGAGGCCAATGGCTCGGCCCGCCTGGAGGCCTCGGGGCAATAACACTTCCAGAACCATGACATTTTTTCCTCCGTCAGAAGAAAGGGATCGCGGCTGAACGACCGGTACGATGGCCGCTCCATGTCGCAATCATATACGCCGTAATTGAGGACAAGCCCCCGGGGGGCCTGCCCTCCCCGATCAGCTTTGTCGCGCAAAGTGAGGGCGAGGGCGGCGGCAAGGTTAGCACCGGCGCTGTCGCCACCAATCGCCATGCACCTTTTCTGCAGCCCCAGATCCTGGCACTTTTCAGCCACGGCGCCAAAGGCCTGCCGGCAGGCCTCTATGGTCAGGGGATAGGACGTTTCCGGCGCCAGCGGGTAGTCCAGCCCCACCACGGCCCAGCCGCTGGCGTCGGCATATTCGCGCATTATTCGGTCGTGGGTTTCAAGTCCCAGCAAAACCCATCCGCCGCCATGCAAGTAGAACAACACCGGCAGGTCGGATTCGGCATTGGGCCGGTAGAGGCGCGCTTTCAAGGTTCCGCCGGACACATCAAGGTCAAGATCGGTGATCTGGTGGACCTTTGGCCCCTGGGCATTCCATGGACGCCGGACCGCGACGGCGGCTTGCCGCGCCTGGTCAATGGTCATATCGTCCTGGCCGGCATCGGCGGCGGCCTGCAAGGCGGCAAGGAAATTGTCCATGCCGGTATAAAGCCCGGTTGCCGGATCGACCGAATGCGCCACTCATCCTCCAAATCGGTCAAGCGGCATTACGCCCCGAACCTCAGATCAAATCGACCGCCTCGCCATCCTGTCGATGACGGCAGGCTTTTAAGGGCTGGCCGGCGGTGATACGACCAGCGGCGCAGTTGTGTGGTCAGGATCGTGACTCAAAGTGGTATGATAGGTCAAGCTTCCTTGTGCTTATCCTTTAAGCGAATGGTCTTCGATATTAAACTTACGCGCCTGGTCGATTATATCGTTTATGGTCTGATTGGATAGGACGATCCCGTCACGATCATAGGCAGCCTCGAATTCGTTCTCGATTTCACCGGGCACATAAAGCCGCTCGACACCGGGACGGCGGCGGGAGCCGTGGACCTGATCGATAATTTCATCGACCCGGAGCTGGAAGTCTTCGACGTCGACAAAGGCAGCGATATCGATGGCAATGAAAAACTGCCCGTCGACACCCGCCGTGGCGCCGTCTTTCATATTGCCCGAGCCGGTGCCATAGGCGGCGCCGGACAACAGCGACGATAATATGCCGACCACCATGCCGAGCCCGACACCCTTATGGGCGCCGATCGGCTGGATCAACCCCTTCAGCGCCACGGCGGCGTCGGTGGTGGGCCGCCCCTGGGCATCGAAGGCCCAGCCTTCGGGAATGGCGCTGCCTTTCTGGTGGTAGACGCGGATCTTGCCGTGAGCCGTGGCGCCGAAGGAAAAATCGAGCACGAAGGGGCCGTTTTTACCCCCCGGCAACGCGACGGCGAGGGGGTTGATGCCGACAATCTTGTCGATGCCGCCCCAGGGCGCCATGGCCGGCAGGGCGTTGGTGCCGCAAATCCCGATCATGCCCCGGCGGGCGGCACGCATGGCGTACCAGTCGAGCGCGCCACAATGATTGGAGCCGCCCAATGCGGCAAAGGCGATGCCGGTTTCGGCCGCGGCTTCAATCGCCTGGTCCATGGCGAACGTCCCGCCGATCTGACCCATGGAATTGTTGCCATCGACCACCAGCGCGCCCTTCTTACGCGAGGCAACCTTGGGACGCGCTTTTGGATCGACACCGTCTTCGGTCAGCTTTTTCACATAGTCCGGGATCCGCAGCACGCCGTGGGAATGGACGCCGCGCCGATCGGAATGAACCAGGGTCTCGGCCAGAAGCGCCGCATCTTGCCCATCCATGCCGCAACAGCTAAAAATCTCCGTGGTGATCTTGAGCAGATCAGCGGCTTGAACTTTTTGGTCAGTTTCGCTGGCGGGATAAAC
>QILX01000335.1 GCA_003232175.1 Hyphomicrobiales bacterium
CGGCGAGTTGCTCTATGCAATCCGCCTGGTGGCCGGATCGGCGATGATCCAATTTATCATAATGGGTCCTTTCAATATTCTGAGGTGCGATTTTGCCCGCCACAGAACCTGGATGATGCGTGGGTATGCGCCTGGTCTGGGCGCTGGCATCCAGGCTCTGACCGGCATTCCCTGGGTTCTTATCTTTGGTACGCCAGGCGAGCTGAGCCGCGCTCTGCTCATGGGTGCGGGTTGGTCCATAAATCTTGCAGCGGTGGAGCGGATCATTCGAAGGCCGCTGCTGCAAAAATTATATTCGCCAACATTTACATCAAAATCACCAGTCGAAAATACAGCTGCAATCGTTACAGTGGTGTGTGCAAAAGTTGACCACCAGTCATCCCCATCAACAGGAGCTGTACATGCGAAATCCGGAAAACTTCTGGGACGGAGCCGCAAAAAAGTATGCCAGATCGCCGGTCAAGAACCAGCAAGCCTATAGCCAGACCATTGAGCGATGCAAAGCCCACCTGTCACTGAATGACAACGTTCTGGAGATCGGCTGCGGGACCGGATCGACTGCGCTGCTCCTGGCGGACAGCGTCGCGCGGATCACCGCAAGCGACATTTCCGGCAACATGATCGAAATCGCCAGGGCCAAGGAGCCACGGGCCGAAAATGTAACATTCGTTAAGGGAACGGCGTTCGACGACACATTTGAAGCAGGGTCGTTCAGCGCCGTTGTAACCTTCAATTTTCTGCATTTGTTGAAGGACATTCCGGCCACTGTACGCAGGGCGAATGAACTCCTGAAACCGGGCGGTCTTTTTATTTCAAAATCCACCTGCCTGGCAGGGCAAGGCGTGTTTTGGCCGATCTTGTTGCCCGTTATGCAGATGATCGGGTTCGCCCCTTATGTTAAATTCCTGACCATCGAGGAACTTGAAGGGATGATTACATCAGCAGGTTTTGAAATAGTCGAGACTGGCGACTATCCGGCATCACCTCCAAACCGGTTCATTGTGGCCAGGAAGACGTAAATTTGGAAATTTGCAACAGTGGAATTTATGAGTTTTCCCGCAGTTGTCATGCATTTAGTCCGCCACCAAAACTTGCCGTTCCAGGCCCTTGAGGGTCTTGACATATCGCGCCTGCGACCAGCCGCATTCCAACGTCAATTGTTCCCAATTCCGGACCGAAAGCATGGTCCACAAAATATCAGTTGCCTCGTCCGGCGCATGTACGGCTGACAGTTTGCCGTCGCGCTCCAGCGCCAGAATGGCCGCTTCGCAACCCTGCCGCATGGCCAGCATCCTGTCGTCCCAGGCTCGGGCCGCCGCCTCATCGGTGTCCTTCATGGCAAGCAGGGCCCTGGCGACACCGTGAATTTCCGCACGGCTTTCCGCCGTCGGAGAAAAATCTGAAACTGAAAATTTCAAGGGCCGGGGTTGCAGGCTTCATGCTGCGACAACTGACCGACGCCACCTATCTGCACCGGTCGCCGGGCCTGTCATATTGAGGCGCATTCCGATTTACAATCCAGCCCCGGGTTGGGCTTCAGCATATCGTTGACAGCCCTGGGGTTGGCTTTGCCGTTTAGCGTTTCAGTTCTCGTTCAACCAGTTCATGCAGGCGTGTCGCCAGCACCGGGCTGCAGATCATTCTGCCGTGGCAGGGCACAATCATTGTTGGCGTGTCCGTTCCTATTTTCTGTTTCACCCAACGGACGTAAAGGTCTGCATCGCATACGCCGAATTTTGGGAATGTTTTAAGTAACTCCGGTTCACTGGCAATTTGTTTTGGCCTGCCTTTTGGCCCTGAAAACGCATCGACCACCAGCCAGCCATGGTGCCGGCCGCCGGTCGCCATGATCCAGAACTCGCCGGTCTTCAGGCCTTGCGGGAAAACCGGATGCATCGTGTTCGGCAGATCGGCATTCAGTGCGTCAAGGTTTGAAAACTTAAAGCCGGTGACTTTCTCTAATCGTGGAATTGCGCCCGGTGGCGCGCAAACACATGCATTTGGGAAGACCTTCCAATACTCCGCTAGTGCCAGGTTGTGGTAGTGATTGGGGGCGACAAGGTATTCCACGGAACCCAAGGCAGCTAAACTGGAGATCGCCTGTTCGCCAAGGCCGCGCACTGGGCTGAACACCGCCAGCCCCCCCGATGCCAGCTGAATAGCGCTACACCGAAGGTTGCCATTTTCAGCCGAAAATATGCCTTCTAAGCCATCGATTTTGTCAAACCCGGAGAGAAGCTTTGCCATTCAGATTCTCCGAAACTCGATCCACTCCTGCACCATCCTGACCATCGGCGCACCTGCGGTTGGCGAGCCGCAAACACGGTTCACGGTATGAATTCCCATCACAGCGCTGACCAAGGTGGCCGACGCTTCGGCGACATCGAAGTCGGGAATAAGTTCGCCATCGTCTATTGAGCGTTTCAAAGCCGCCGCGAAATGGCGGCCTAACGATTGCCAGTAGTCACCGGTTGCAGCCGCAAATTCCGGGTTTGCAATCGTCGCATTCTCAACACCGGTGTTGACAATCAGACAGCCCCACTTGCTGGACGTCATGGAAGTTGAATTGGTCAGGTTCTGAAAAAACAGCACTATGCCATTGACGCCACTGTCTCGGATCGGGGCCAGCGCAAAGATTTCCGCCTGGTCTTTGTAATACCCAAGGGC
>QILX01000033.1 GCA_003232175.1 Hyphomicrobiales bacterium
CGCCGCGCCGAGGAAGTCATCTACGAGGACCTGCGCAGAGCCCGCCCCGATTATGGGTTTTTGATGGAGGAAACCGGTGAGCACATCGGCAAGGATACCTCGCACCGATGGATTGTCGACCCCTTGGATGGAACCACAAACTTCCTCCACGGCCTGCCGCAATGGTGCATATCCATCGCCCTTGAACGTGACCGCACCATAATCGCCGCCCTGATATATGCCCCCCTGTCCGAGGAAATGTTCATCGCCGAGCGCGGCCAGGGCGCATCGCTGAATGACAAACGTTTGCGCGTGTCCGCCCGTGGCCGCATGTCCGAGGCGGTCCTGGCGTGCGGCATACCCCATTTCGGCCATGGCGACGGCGAACGCTTTGTCGGCGAGATGGCCCGCCTGCAGGGCGAGGTCGCGGGCCTGCGCCGCTTCGGCTCCGCCGCTCTTGAGCTTTGCTGGGTGGCCGCCGGGCGTTATGAAGGGTTTTGGGAACGGGGTCTCAAGCCATGGGATATCGCCGCCGGCTCCCTGATTTTACGCGAATCGGGTGGAGCGATTACCGATCTTGACGGTGGCGACCGCTGGATGCGTACCGGCGATATCCTTGCCACCAACGATGTACTGCACCAAACGATTTTGGCGCGGATCAAGGGATGACCTGCGCATCGGCCACCAATTTTCGCCGCATTTGCGGTTTCTCCTGCTCAATTCGAATAACGGGCATCGGCAAGCGGCGAAAACCCGCTACATTGGCGACTTATCCGAAATAACCTGGTGGCGCGCACATGGCGACGGAAAGCACACGCCTGAAAATGACCAATCCGCAGACTTTCCTGTGGCGAATGGTGTTGTTTGTTATCATCGTAACCTTGCTGACCATCATTCTGGCGGGATTCCTCACCGTGGCCTTTGCCGCCAACCCGTTTCTCAACGGATTGATCCTGGTGGTTCTGCTGCTCGGCATTGTTTTTTCCTTCATGCAGGTCATCCGTCTTTATCCGGAAGTCAAATGGGTCAATAATTTTCGCGTCGGCGACCCGGGCCTCGAGGTTACAAGACCGCCGGTGCTGCTGGCGCCAATGGCGACAATGCTGAGCGATCAGGTTGGCCAGGTGTCCTTGTCGACAACCTCCATGCGCTCGCTACTTGATTCCATCGGCACCCGGCTTGATGAAGCCCGGGACTACTTGCGCTACATGGTCGGCCTGCTGGTTTTCCTCGGCCTTCTGGGGACTTTCTGGGGTCTTTTGGATACGATTAATTCGGTGGGCGAAACCATTCGCTCCCTCGATGTCGGGTCCGGTGAATCCGGCATCATTTTCGAAGAGCTGAAAGCCGGCCTCGAAGCCCCGCTGACCGGTATGGGAACGGCGTTTTCATCCTCGCTTTTCGGCCTTGCCGGCTCTCTGGTTCTGGGTTTTCTCGATCTCATCGCCAGTCAGTCCCAGAACCGGTTCTACAACGATCTAGAGGAATGGCTTTCCACCGTCACCGAGCTTTCGCAAGGCGAGGGCGCCGCAGGCGTCAATCCGGCGCAATTGCGTTTTACCATGCAGGACATGCAAGCCTCGATTGATGGCCTGACCCACCAGATGCGCGAGGGCGGCGGCGGCGGCGGCGGCAAGGACGATGATGCCCTGGCCGAGCTTGCCGACGGGGTGCAGCAACTGGTGCGCCAGATGCGCCAGGAACAAAAACTGGTGCGCGAATGGGCCCAGGTGCAGGCTGACCAGCAGGCCGAGGTGACGCCGATCTTACGCGAACTCGCCAAGGCGACACGAGGTGGATCGTCTTTGTTTCCCGGCAAGAAGGAGCCCTAGGCATTTTGGAATTGGCTAACATTCCAATTGTATTGCACCGGCCGGTGGCCAGGTGGGGGAGCGGGATGGCACAGGCTTGCCCAACGCCACAACCATCAAGGCCAGGTTCTAAGCCGTGGCGCTGACGTCAAGGCGGCGGCGGAGCGAAAGTAGCGTCAGCTACTGGCCCGGCTTTGTCGACATTCTGTCGTCAATGCTTCTGGTCATTATTTTTCTGCTTTCGGTTTTCATGCTGGCGCAGTTCTTCCTCTCCCGGGAGGTTTCCGGGCGCGACACCGCCCTTGATCAGCTGCGCTCCCGCCTCGCCGAGTTGACCGAATTGCTGGCGCTTGAGGAAAGCAATACCAAAAGCCTGCAAGCCAGTCTTTCCGGCCTTGCCGACGGGCTGGACAGCTCCGACACCGAGAAAGACCGCCTGGCGGCGCTCTATGACGGGCTGACGTTGAAAAACAGCGACCTTGAGCAGCGCGTCGTCGTACTTCAGGACCAGATCGACACCGAACGTAAAGGCAAGACCGCCGCCCTCGCCGCCTTCGAGCAGCGCCAGCAGACCATCATCGATCTCAGGAGCGAACAGGAGCGCCAGGCTGTGCTGCTGGCCGGCCGCAATCAGAAGGCCGAAGATGCACTGGCCAAGGCGGAAGCGGACCGGACCGCCAGGCAAATCGCCGAAGCCCGGGCCTCTGAAGCGGACAGCCTGATCATCGATCTGCGCAGCGAGGCGGAAAAACGACAGGGCCTGCTCGCCGCCCTGACCACTGATCTTGATGCCGAAAAAGCTAACCGCGCCGACATTGAATCCGAACTTGAGAACCAGAAAATTCTTGTTGTCGATCTTCGCCAGCGCGC
>QILX01000019.1 GCA_003232175.1 Hyphomicrobiales bacterium
TGATGATCTTCGGGGTTCTGTCTTTGCTGCAGGCGACCCTGACGCTGCCCGGTATTGCCGGCATTGTCTTGACCATCGGCATGGCGGTCGATGCCAATGTGCTGATTTTTGAACGCATACGTGAGGAGATGGCTGCCGGAAAGACACCGATTTCAGCGATTGAGACCGGGTACTCGCGGGCTATCGGCACAATCCTTGATGCTAATATTACAACCTTTCTCGCCGCTTTCATTCTTTTCCAGCTGGGGTCCGGTCCGGTACGCGGATTTGCCGTGACCCTGGCGATCGGCATCATTACCTCGGTGTTTACCGCTGTCACGCGTGTTTACCGCTGTCACGCTGACCCGGCTTATCGTTTCGATCTGGGTCCGCCGGACGCGGCCTAAAGTCGTGCCGATTTAAAGGACCTCATTTGACTGATATGTGTATTGACCAGGCCGGAGTTTTGGGAGAACCGCGATGTTGAAACCCATTCGATTTGTACCCAGCGAAACGAAAATCGAGTTTCTCAGGTATCATCGGACAGCCATGGCTGTGTCGATTGGCTTTCTGCTGCTTTCGATGGCACTGGTCGCAATTGTTGGCCTTAATTACGGCATCGATTTTCGTGGCGGTACGCTCATTGAAATCAAGACCAAAACGGGTCCGGCTGATATTGGCGCATTGCGCCGCCAATTGGGCAGCCTTGGCCTGGGAGATGTGCAGATACAGGAATTTGGTGCTCCCGATGAAGTCCTCATCCGTGTTGAGCAACAAACCGGCGGCGACGCCAACCAGCAGGACGTCATCTCGATTGTCAAAGACACCCTTGGCGACAGCGTCGAATACCGCCGTGTCGAGGTGGTTGGCCCAACGGTGTCGGGCGAGCTGATCCAGTCGGGCGCCATTTCGATATTTGTCGCCATCCTGGTGGTTCTCGTCTACATCTGGTTCCGATTTGAGTGGCAGTTTGGCATTGGCGCCGTTGTTGCTCTCATCCATGATGTGACCCTTACACTGGGTGTATTTTCTGCATTGCAACTTGAATTCAACCTGTCAATCGTTGCCGCGTTTTTAACTATTGTCGGTTATTCGCTGAACGACACTGTTGTTGTTTACGACCGGGTTCGCGAGATGCTGCGCAAGTACAAGAAGATGCCAATGGTAGAGTTGCTCAATCTGTCGATCAACAAGACCCTTTCGCGTACTGTGCTGACATCGTGTACAACCCTTTTGGCGCTTTTCGCGTTGTATTTCTTTGGCGGCGAAGTTATTCGCGGCTTCACGTTCGCGATGATCTGGGGCGTTCTGGTCGGCACCTATTCTTCGGTGTTCATTGCCGCGCCACTGCTGCTATATTTTGGCGTCAAACGGGATTGGTCCAAAATTTCCGGTGACCCTAAACATGAGTTTAAAGCTACACCCTGATCCAATAGCGCTCCGGGGAACTCGCGCAGGCTCAACTATCCACCATGGCGAAAGAAGTTGCACATTTTTATGGCCGGCCCGCCATAGACGCCTATGGCAATGGCGGTTTTCGCTTCGCTGATATGTCCCACCGTGGGTCGTTGTTTTTCCTGCCATCGGGGGTCTGGGGTTGGCCTGTCAATTTTGCGGATACTCTGACCGTTGAGGATTTTGAGCCGGTTTTCGATAACGCGACGTCATTGGAATTTGTGCTGTTGGGCTGCGGGGCCGACCATGTTGCTCCGTCGGCGGAACTGGCGCAGGCGTTCGCCCGGCACGGCCTGGGGCTTGAACCGATGACCACCGGCGCCGCGGCCCGCACCTACAATGTTCTGCTGGCCGAGAATCGCCGCGTTGGTGCCGCGCTGATTGCGGTTGAATAAAATGCCCAGCAGCGCTTTGAAGCCAGGGGGAACCGTCGCGGCGACGGTGCGCCGGCACGATCCTGACCGCTATATCGCAACGCTTTATGCCCCCGCGGATTTGCGCCCGTTCTTGTGGGCTGTTTACGGTTTTGCTGCCGAATTGGCGCAAGTTCCGTCACTGGTGTCGCAAAGCACGCTGGGTGAAATTCGCCTGCAATGGTGGCGGCAAACCCTGGACGATCTTTGCGAAACGCCTGATGGGGGTGGCGGTGATAAGGAGGAGCGCGCCGCTGCCGGGCACCCGGTCGCCGATGCCTTGAGGCCTGTGGTCAAAGCTCACCCGATTGTTTCATCGTGGCTCATGGCGATGATCGAAGGACGAAGCGCTGACCTTTATGCCGACCCGATGGACGATATGCCGGCGTTGGAGGCTTATTTCGGTGCAACGTTGTCGCTGCCGATCCGGGTGGCGGTGCATGTGCTGGCGCCAGGGGCGGACGAGCGATGTGCCGCCGATGCCGCCGGTCATGGCGGCGTGGCCCTTGGTCTCGCCCGCATGGTGTCCCATTTTTCCCAGGGGCTTGAGCGGCGGCCTGAATTGATTCCGCTCGATATCCTGAAGGCAAACGGGCTGACAATTGCCGACCTTAGGTCGGAGCAAAAGGCGCAAGCGGTCATCCTTGCCGATCTGCATGGGGCGGCGCTGAAACATCTGGATGATGCCGTTATCGCGTCGCGGGGCCTGCAGGCATCGGCCCTGCCGGCTGTGTTACCGCTCGCCCCACTCAGAGGCGATCTGCGACTGATTGCCAGGCGTGGATCAGGCCCTCATATACCGACCCGGCGCGGCGGCTTATACCGGCAATGGATCATGTGGCGCGCCGCCAGAGGTGGCGGTTTGCGATGAAATATCGGGGGGCGGTGCAAAAAAAAGCCCTAATTTTCCAGCCATCCCTCCAGGTCCCGTAATGCGCGTTCGCATATGGCCAGTTTTTTGGCCGCTTTTCTCTGATGTTTTTTCATACGGCCCGGCTGGCGCCAATTGTCGATGGGCGGGAAGAGGCCAAAATTGATATTCATCGGCTGAAAGCTCC
>QILX01000288.1 GCA_003232175.1 Hyphomicrobiales bacterium
TGATTGGCAATGTATCGGTCGTCGGCGCCAGCCGGCAGTTTGAGAATAAACTGCTTGCCGCCACGCGGCACCTCAATTGGCACAGGTACACCAAAAGCAATCTGAAGGGCCGTGATAAGCGCATCACGACGGCTTTGATAAAGCTTGACCATACGGCGTACATGGTAACGAAAATGCCCTTGTTCGATAAAGTCCGCCAGGGCAATCTGCACATGGGCCGCCGCCAGCCCGCCGGTACTGCGTTGCAAATCCCCCAGGGTCCCCGCCAGCCACTTGGGCGCAACAATATAACCCACCCGCAACCCCGGCAGCATCGACTTGGCGAAGGAGCCGATATAAGCAACCCGGGCGCCCTCATCCAATCCCTGAAGCGCCGCGATGGGGCGGTCCTCAAACTGAAATTCACTGTCATAATCGTCCTCCAGCACCAGGGCCGACCGGGCGGCGGCGATCTCCAGCAGATGGCGGCGACGGTGAAGCGGCATCAGCCGCCCCGTGGGATATTGGTGGGACGGGGTGACGTAGATGATTTTCGCCGGCTCGTTGTCGTCGATGCTGCCGGGGTCCATGCCGTGGGCGCCAACCGGTACCGGCACAATGCGCGCACCAACGCCCAGTGCCGCGGCCCGCACCCCCAGATATCCTGGATCTTCAAGCCAAACTGTGTCGCCTGCATCCACCAGAGCCCGCATCACCAGATCAATTGCCGCCTGGGCCGAGGAGGTGACGATAATCTGCTCCGGGCCCGCGTAAACCCCGCGTGTGTCCGCCAGATGGCGGGCGAGCACATCACGCAAGACCGGCAGACCGTTGGTATGAGAATATCCAAGCCCGGTGAGCTTGCCGCCCGCGGCACCACGGCGCAAACACCTGGCCCACGCCAGATGCGGAAATTCATCCATCGCCGGAACCCCCGGCGCCAGAGGTCGTAGATCCGCACCGGAGTCAACGCCCCGATCAAGTGCCACAAGCCGGTGCGCCGCCGCCGAAAGGCCGGGCACGGGCGCAGGTTTCGCGTCCACCGTCTGGCGCGTGCCCTCGTCCCTGCCCCGCGCTGGCCAATCACCATCACTGCGCCAGGCAGCGACTTTAGTTCCCGACCCGCGCCGGGCGACCAAAAACCCCTCGGCACACAATTGCCCGACTGCCGTAAGCACCGTGTTACGCCCAATACCCAGCTGCCGCGCCAGCACCCGGCTGGCTGGAAGCCGCGCGCCCGGCGCCAGCCGGTCCGCCAGAATCGCGCGGCGCATTTGCGCGAACAATTGCTGATAAAGCGGCTCGGTGGCATACCGATCAAGGTCAATCAGACCGGAAAGTGGGTTGTCCATCGGTAAATTGGTTCCATGAATATTTCGAAATTGGATATATCACTGGAACCAAAAATAGACAAATACACTTCCATCTCAGCAATGGAGCGGACGATGGACACGCCAGCACCTACGCCGACTTTCGAAATCACGGATCAAAACCGGGTGCGGGCCAGCCTGCGCGCCGCATATGACCACCAGGCGGTTTATGCCATACTGGATGCCGGCCTGATCGCTCATGTCGGTTTGATCGCCAACAACTGCCCAGTAGTGATTCCGATGGTCTATGGCCGAAAGGACGATGTGCTTTATCTGCATGGCGCCAAGGCCACCCGGCTGATCAAACTGCTGGGCAGCGACCCGGACGGCACGCCGGTTTCAATCGGCGTTACCCTGGTCGACGGGATCGTTGTCGGGCGCTCGTCGTTTCATTCCTCGTTCAATTATCGTTCCGTCGTCGTCCACGGCCGCGCGCGGCTGGTGACCGACAACAAGATCCGCGAAGACGCCATGGCGGCAATGACCGACCATGTCCTGCCCGGTCGCTGGGACGAGGTGCGCCCCTCAACTCCCAAGGAGTTGAATGCCACCGGTATATTGGAGGTGGGCATTGAGACGGCATCGGCCAAATCCCGTACCGGCGAACCGGTGGACGACGAGGCCGATTACGACACCCCGGCATGGGGTGGCGTCGTGCCGGTAACCCAGGTCTACGGCGCCCCGCAAGGCGACAGCCGGTTGCACCGGGACGCACAGGTTCCAGCCTCGGTCCGCCGCCGGGTCGCTGGCCCATAGTTTGCTATGGGTATCATAGGCAAATGACGCGACTAAACATCTATTCCGCCACCGGAACCGTGTAATTCAGCGCCAAGCGGCCGCCGTCGGGGTAAAGAGTCTGGCCGGTGAGGTAGCTGGCGTCGTCTGATGCCAGAAACGCCACCACCGAGGCGACTTCGGATGCTTCACCGATCCGCCCCAGGGGGGTGCGGGCGAGAAGGCGGCGGCGGGCTTCAGGATCTTCGTTTATCGATTTGAGCATATCGGTCATGATGCTTCCCGGCCCGACGGCGTTGACGCGAATGCCATGGGGGGCAAGGGACAGGGCCATGGTCTTGGTGAGCTGGGCGATGCCGCCCTTGGAGATGGCATAGGCAAGCTGGCCCGGGATGGTCACCACAGCGTTGATCGACGACATGTTGACAATGGCGCCGGGCATTCCTCCCGCTTCGATCTGGGCCACCATCTGCCGCGCCGCCGCCTGGCCGACCAGAAAGGCGCCCTTCAGATTGACCCGCATGACCCGGTCAAAATCATCTTCCCGCAGCTCCAGAATATCGGC
>QILX01000061.1 GCA_003232175.1 Hyphomicrobiales bacterium
AAGATCAATTTGTTGCATCGTGAAATTTCGCGCGGAATCGTAATGCACAACAAAGGAATAAGTGGTGACGAGCTTCGTTTCTTACGTTCGGAGATGGGATTGACGCAAGCGGAACTTGGAAATCTGGTTCATCATGATGGCCAGTCGATCGGCCGTTGGGAACGCAACGAGTTTCCGATTGTAGGGTCCGCCGAAACCATCATTCGCAAGCTTGCCATCGAAAAACTCAACTTAAATGTTCAACTGGATACGGAAAGCTTGTCGCGGCGAAGCATTTCGACGGTTGAACCACAGCCGATCAATATCGTTCATTCCGAAAATGGGTATGAGCTACAGGCGGCATAGATCGAAAATAAATGGTCGGAACCCCTTGCCTGGTTCCGACCAAAATTGCAGGCAAAATTTCTCCTCCCCCTACCGTTGCTTAACCACGATCGGTACCAGAAGGTCGCCCCAGTAGCCGCCTTTGGCGTGGTGGCGGGCGGTGCGTTGCAGCTCGACCGAAAGGCCGACCTCGACAGCTTTCATGACGGCGGTGTTGAGGCGGTGCAGCTCGTTGCCGACCATGCGGATGGCCGAGCGCTGGTCGTCGCTCATTTCGGTTGAGAGCTCTTCGGCCCTTAGCTTGACGCTTTTTCGTTTTGACATGGGGGGTACTCCTTTGAATTGATTTAATGCCGGCGTCCCGGTCTCAGGCGGCCTCGAAGGCATGGGTTTTCTCCTTGTCCTCAAACTGGTCGGTCTCGGTCGACCCTTCCATGGCGGTGGTCGAGGATTTCCCGCCGGTGATGGCCATGGAGACAGCATCGAAATAGCCGGTGCCGACTTCGCGCTGATGGCGGGTGGCGGTGTAGCCATCGGCCTCGGCGGCGAATTCGGCCTCCTGAAGTTCCGAGTAGGCCGTCATCTGGCGGTCCTTGTAGCCGCGGGCGAGCTGGAACATGCCGTGATTTAGCTGGTGGAAACCGGCCAGCGTGATGAACTGGAATTTGTAGCCCATGGCACCAAGCTCACACTGGAATTTAGCAATCGTCGCCTCGTCCAGATTTTTCTTCCAGTTGAAACTTGGCGAACAATTATAGGCCAGCATCTGGTTTGGGTGTTCTTTACGCACCGCCTCGGCGAAGGTGCGCGCCTGGGCCAGATCCGGCCTGGAGGTCTCGCACCACACCAGATCGGAATAGGGCGCAAACGCGATGGCCCGGGCGATGCAGGGCTCAAGGCCGTTGTTCACCTTGTAGAACCCTTCCGGGGTGCGGCCCGCATCGTAATCGACAAAGGGCCGGTCGCGCTCGTCGATATCGGAGGTGATAAGCTTGGCGGCTTCGGCGTCGGTGCGGCAGATGACCAGGGTCGAGACCCCCATGACATCGGCGGCGAGCCGGGCGGCGACCAGATTGCGGATATGAGCCGCCATGGGGATCAGTACTTTGCCGCCCAGATGGCCGCATTTTTTCTCCGACGCCAGCTGGTCCTCGAAATGCACGCCCCCGACACCGGCCTCGATATAGGCCTTCATCAGCTCAAAGGCGTTCAGCGGGCCGCCGAAACCGGCCTCGGCATCGGCGATGATCGGGGCGAACCAGGTGTCCACCGAGCGTGACCCCTCCATGGTCTCGATCTGGTCGGCGCGCTGCAAAGTGCGGTTGATGCGTCGCGCCAGCTCGGGCCCGGCATTGGCAGGGTAGAGCGACTGGTCGGGATACATCGCGCCGGAGGTGTTGGCGTCGGCGGCGACCTGCCAGCCGGAGAGGTAAATGGCTTTGAGCCCGGCGCGCACCATCTGCATGGCCTGATTGCCGGTGACGGCGCCAAGAGCGTTGACGTAGTCCTCGGTATGGAGCAGCGACCACAGCCGGGTGGCGGCCATCTCGGCGAGGGAATAGCTGATATCGGCGGAGCCCCTGAGGCGCTGCACATCTTCGGCGGAATAAGGCCGGTGGATGTCATCGAAACGGCCCGGCGGGAGGGCAGTGGGGATACTATCTTCAATGTGTGTCATGTCGCTCTCCAGGGCGATGGAAGGTTTTGACAATAATTTACACAATGACGCGGGAAATCCAGTCAAAATTAGTGATATAGGACAAGAAAAAGGTTATAGTGTTGGAAGTTGTAATGTTATGATGTTTATTATGTAAATTTTGTAAATTTCGACTGGTGTTAAACGGCGGCTGGCTTTAATTCCCAAGTGGCCGTTGGCCGTATGACAACCCTGGAGCAACATCACCCATGGCCGAAGCCAAGATCTTTGCCGGACCGCGCATCCGCCGTGTCCGCAACCGGCTCGGCCTCAGCCAGACCGCCATGGCGGGCGAGCTGGGAATTTCACCCTCCTATCTCAACCTCATCGAACGCAACCAGCGGCCGCTTACCGTGCAGATCCTGCTCAAGCTCGCCGCCACTTACGATATCGATATCGGCGCGCTGCAGGGCGAGGCGGGCGGTGAGACCCTGAACCGGTTGCGCGAAGTGTTCTCCGACCCGCTTCTGGCCGGCGAGCTGCCCGGACCCGCCGAGCTTCTCGATCTTGCCGACAGCGCCCCCAATGCCGTTGGCGGTCTCATCCGGCTCTATGGCGCCTACCGTGAAACCGCCGGGCGGCTCAGCGATCTGTCCGGCGCCATGGCGAAGGGGGAGGCCGCAGC
>QILX01000130.1 GCA_003232175.1 Hyphomicrobiales bacterium
ATCGCACCTCAGAATATTGAAAGGACCCATTATGATAAATTGGATCATCGCCGATCCGGCCACCAGGCGGATTGCATAGAGCAACTCGCCGTCTAACTTTTCAGGGAGAAAAAAATGGGACAGCCACAACCCCGTTGCGTTGGCAAGCAGACCGAAAGGGACCAAAAACCGTCTGGAGATGCGGTGACATTGTTCCCCTGTCAGTTCCATGGGTGCTGACGGGGAACATATTTTGAATTTGGCGAGCAGGTAGATGGAGGGCAAAAAGCTGAAGGAGACTCAGGTCAGAGCGATTTTCTGAATGAGTTTGCTATGCTCTTTGGGGACGAACAGGATACCTGCTGCACCAGCCAAGGGAATTCAGATTAAAAGGCTCAAGATATGTATGACGAGCTATCCCAAAATTGGGTTTGTAAAACCGGAACGATGACTTGCAGAAATTTTGGGCGGCAAACCGGCAAAATGGCCCGAAAGATAAATTCCGGGGCCAAGGGACCAGAGCTGCGGACCGATAACTTGAATAAGGAGTGTGCCGCTCTTTACCGGTCATGTCGACGGTTCCGCCGTCCAGCTTGTATTCCCCGGCAAAGTCGTAAAGGCGCTCATGAACCGTGTGATCCACAAAGCCCGCTTCGCTGAAATCGATGATCAGATTTTTGCATTTGGGCAGCGCGTCAAGTTTGCCGCGAATGTTCATGAAGCTAGAGAAACCGGCGGCACTTTGCAGCTTGAAGACAATTTCATCGCCCCGGCCTTCAACCGATGTTTTGGCCGTGAACAGTCGGCTCACCGGGACACCGCGCATCACATTCATGACAATTGCCAAAATCGTTCCGATGAATACGCCAGCCAATATATCCATGAAAACCACGATCATGGCCGTTACGAACATATAGAGGAATTCTTCCTTGCCGATTTCAAACACGTGGGCGAATTCCCGTGGATGGGCCAGCCGATAGCCGATGAAAACCAGCATACCCGCTAGCGCCGCAAGCGGGATGAGGTTCAGGATTCCGGGGATCGCGAGCACAAAAACCAGCAGGAAAGTCCCGTGGAAGAAGTTCGACCACCGTGTCCGTGCGCCGTTGGCGATATTTGCGGCGCTCCGCACCACTTCGGCAATCATCGGCAGCCCGCCGATGCCGGCGGAAATCAGGTTGCCGGCGCCCTTGCCGATGAATTCCTTATTCATGTTGGACCGGCGGCGCCAGGGGTCCTGCTTGTCGATTGCCGAAGCAGTCAGCAAGGATTCAAGACTGTTCACGAACAAGAAAATGAAAATGTATTTCAACGAGACCAATGAGGTGATCTGGGAGAAGTCTGGGAATTTGAGTGCGCCAAAAAAATCCATCGGCACATCGTTGAGAAGAAATTGCTTCTCCACCGTGAAGACCGAGGCCAGCACCAGACCGAGTATAGCCAGCACAAGCGGGGCCGGAATAAACTGGTTCACGGTTTTGGGCAGCATGGGCCACACCGCCATGATGAGAAAGGCCAGCCCGCCGATAACGCCGACCAGCGGATTGGCCATGTTGATAAGGCTGTCGGGAATGGCCTTGATCATTCCGAACATACCACCGGCTTCGGCAACCATGTCGGAGCGGATTAGCGCATTGCCATCCATGCCCACTGCAACGTGAAAACTTTTGAGGATAATAATGATCCCGATTCCAGCCAACATGCCCTTGATGACGGAAAGATTGAAAAAGTTGGTGAGTTTGCCAGCTCTTAAAAAACCCAGAACAATCTGAATGGCGCCAACCACGACCACGACGGCGGCAGTCCGCTGAAAACCGACCACCGGATCGCCGAGCCCCAGTTCAGCGACCGAGCCAAGCACAATGACGATCAGCCCGGCAGCCGGGCCGTTGATGGTCAAATGCGATCCGCTGAGGAAGCCCGCAAGCATGCCGCCGACAACCCCGGCGATGAGCCCTGCAATAGGAGGTGCGTTGGAGGCAAGGGCGATACCCAGGCAAAGCGGCAGCGCGATCAGGGACAGAACAAACCCCGACATAAGATCGGACTTCCAATTTTCCGCGAGGCCAGGCAACCAGTCTTTTGGTACCGGCGTGACATCAGGCGCCCCGGATGCAGGTTCATTTGACATAATTCTTTCCTCCCTTAGCGTAAGTACGAATCACGCCGCCACCTGTGCTTTGCTGGCCTGCAATATTCTAAAGCATCGCGGTGTACAGAAGACATGTCTCGCACCCCATGCACCAAGTGCCCTACGATCTGCAATTTGTAGGCATACACGGCGTGAACGTTTGTTGGGACTTGTTAACTATCTATCGGGTGGGCCGCGTTTATTCGTTCGGTTGGTGATGCTGTCATTAGCTGGTTTTTATGTGCTCACACAAATCGATCATTTTTGGAAGACCGGCTACCACTGCACAAACATGAACGAACTCAGCCGGGGGGCGGCGTCAATAAAGCCACTGTGTATCAGTACGCTCGAAAGAAAAAATTGCTCAGGCTGCGGTTGTCCGGGCGGCGGAGCGTACCGTTGCCTACGTATTTGTCGGTGCTTTTGGGGAAAAGGATTCCCCGCTTGACCGATTGCGCGAAATCCACCGGCACATTTATGAAACGCACCGAACCATTTTCGAAGAAACGGCTGTATGCAGGGATATCCATTCGTCGATATAAGATCGAAACTTGCCAACTCAAGTGTTGATGTGCGCAAGGTAATGCTGGCTGCCTTTGCAACTTTGGCACCTTTTTATCGCCAATTTGTCGAAGAGCTAAAGACGCAGGGGCGGCTCGTCCATGATGTTGCCCCAACTACAAACCAGTTCAATTGCTTCACGTGGTCGTCTGGCTTGGTTCAACTCGCAGGGATTTTGGGATCGGCTCTAAGGGCAAAGAGCTCGGATAGAATCTCGAGCAGCCCCTCGCCGATCTAAGAGTGATCCTTCGCCAGCGCGAACGCGAAAGCACAAGGATATTTATGAAACACTACGGCAAAATTTGCACTTTGATGTACGACATCGATAAACCTGTGGTTCCCGAAGTAGAGAACTGGCCTTCTTTCAAAACTATGTGGAAAAGGCCAACGGGGCCATATTGTAACTCATGGTGGGTACGGGGCGTTTTGCCTTACCGCTGATGGAAAAGGGATTCAAGATCGATGGCGTAGACGCATCCGCTGACATGTTGGCCAAATACCGGCGAGTCTGTGAAGAGCGTGGCTACGATGCCAATATCTACAAGAACCCTCTGGCGGAGATGGAACTGCCGGAGTTTTACGCCTTGATCTTTATAACCTCTGGATCATTCTATCTCATCACCGATGACGAGGAAATATCTCGAAGCCTGGCGAATATCAACC
>QILX01000290.1 GCA_003232175.1 Hyphomicrobiales bacterium
TCCTGGCGGCTGTCAACCCAGGTAACCGCGAACGGCAATGGTGCCAATGCCCGCACAAGGGCCCGCCCGACATGCCCGGCGCCAAAGAGCCACAGCTCCTGCCGGTCAGCGGCAACACGCTCAACCAGCGAGACCGTTCCGTCTGATACCTCGGCGGCAAAACGGACCTTGGGGGCCGCCACGATCGACCGCCTGACCTCATGGTTCTTCAATAGGATCAGCGTACGTCCCGCCCCCTCCGGCGTCAGAGCCGCTACCTTGAGCTGGCGGACCCAGTCCAAATCCTTAGGTGCGAAAGGCTCAAACGCCAGGGTCACCCGCCCGCCGCAACACTGCCCCAAATCCGGCCCCAGAACATTGGTCACAACTCGCCCGCCGGTGCCGCGTTCCGCCACGACCCTGGCAAGCCCCATCGCCCGCCACTCAAGTTCGCCTCCACCGATGGTGCCAAATATTGCCGATTTACCGACGACCATGCTCGCACCTGCCTCGCGCGGGCCAGAACCTTCAACCCGGACAGTAGTGATCACCACAACCGTTTCGCCGCCTTCAAGTGCCAGGGTCAGGTGATCCAGAAGGGCGATCATGTGGAGGTGTTCCCGCGTGCTGCTTCGATGGCCAGCAATATCCGCTCCGGTGTCGCTGGTGCATCAAGATTCGGAAAAATTTGTGTATCAGCCGCCGCAGCGACCGCCTCCCCTAGGGCGCAAAAAGTCGATATCGCCAACATCAGCGGTGGTTCTCCAACCGCCTTGGAGCGATAGATCGTCTCTTCAATATTGCGGCCTTTTGAATATATTGCCATGCGCATATCGTCGGGTCGATCACCCACCGCCGGAATCTTGTAGGTGGACGGGGCATGGGTTTGCAGGCGGCCAGCCTTGTCAAACCACAGCTCCTCGGTGGTCAGCCACCCCATGCCCTGAATAAAACCCCCCTCGATCTGCCCCATGTCGATGGCCGGGTTCAGGCTCTCCCCGCAATCGTGAAGAATATCGACCCGGGTAATTTTATATTCCCCCGTCAGCGTATCGATCACCACTTCAGACACCGCCGCACCATAGGCAAAATAGAAAAACGGGCGCCCCTCAAAGGTTTTTGGGTCGTACCCGACTTTGGGTGTTTTATAAAACCCTGTGGCCGAAAGCTGTACCCGGGCCAAATAGGCTGCGGCGACAAGGTCATCAAAAGAAATCCTTTCAGACCCCGCCTGAACGAATCCGGCCTCGAACACAACCGCTTCGCTGGCCACACCGAATTTTTCTCCGGCGAATTCCGCCAGCCTTTTACGGATTTTCAACGCCCCGTCCCGCGCCGCCATGCCGTTCAGGTCCGAGCCCGAAGAGGCCGCCGTGGCTGAGGTATTGGGAACCTTGGCGGTGGTGGTCGCGGTGATCTTGATGCGCTCCAGATCGATCTGGAAAATTTCGGCCACCACTTGGCCAACCTTGACATAAAGCCCCTGCCCCATTTCGGTGCCGCCATGGTTCAGATGCACGCTGCCGTCCTTGTAGACATGGACCAGGGCGCCGGCCTGGTTGAGATGGGTGGCGGTGAAGGAGATGCCAAATTTGACCGGCGTCAGCGCAATGCCTTTTTTAAGCCAGCGGCTTTCGGCGTTTTGCATCCTGATCACTTCGCGCCGCCCGTGATAGTCCGATGTCCGCTCCAGCTCCGCCACCAGCTCGGGCAGAATATTGTCCTCAACCTTCATGCCGTATTGGGTGGTATCGCGTCCCTCACCACCATAAAAGTTGGTTTTGCGAACCGCCCATGGGTCTAGACCCAATTTAAAGGCAATAGCATCCATCACCCGTTCGATGCCGACCATACCCTGTGGTCCGCCAAAGCCCCTGAACGCGGTATTGGACTGGGTGTTGGTCTTGCACCGGTATGAGCGTATGCGGACGTGGGCTAGGTAGTAGCAGTTGTCGGCGTGGAACATCGCTCGGTCGCAGATCGAGGCTGACAGATCGGCGGAATAGCCGCAACGGGCGGCCTGCTCGAAGGTGATGCCGTTGATGCGCCCAGCATCATCGAAACCAACCTCATAGCTGATCGAAAAATCGTGGCGCTTGCCGGTCATCATCATATCGTCGTCGCGGTCGAGGCGATATTTGGCCGGGCGCCCCGTGGCACGGGCAACCACAGCGGCGGTCGAGGCGATGAGCGCGGGGTGGCTTTCCTTGCCGCCAAACCCACCTCCCATGCGGCGGATTTCAACGGTTATGGCGTTTTCCGCCACACCCAGGGCCCGCGCCGCATTGTGCTGCACCTCGCTTGGGTGCTGGGTTGAGGAATAGATCACCATGTCGCCGTCCTCGCCAGGCACCGCATAAGCAATCTGGCCTTCGAGGTAGAAATGGTCCTGGCCGCCTATTTCGATGCTCCCGGCAAGCCGGTGCGGACTGGCGATAATCGCAGCCTTGGCGTCACCGCGCTCCATCACCCGAGTAGGCAGAACAAAACTCTTCGCCGCCATTGCTTCGTCAATAGTCAGGATTGAATCGAGATCGGAATAATCGATCCGCGCCAGTTTGACCGCCGCCCGGGCCTGCAAATAGCTCTCCGCCGCCACCGCGAAAAGAGGTTGGCCAATATACTGAACCAACCCTTCGGCGAAAATCGGATCATCACC
>QILX01000372.1 GCA_003232175.1 Hyphomicrobiales bacterium
CGCCTGATTTGTGGTTAAGACTGCAACAGCCCAGTTTCAAACGGAAGGTTTCATGGCCAAAGAAGAACTTCTGGAATTTCCAGGGGTCGTTATCGAACTTTTGCCCAACGCGACATTTCGCGTGCAGCTCGAAAATGACCACGAAATTATCGCCCATACCGCCGGGAAAATGCGCAAAAACCGCATTCGCGTTCTGGCCGGAGACAAGGTGCTTGTCGAGATGACACCTTATGATCTGTCCAAGGGGCGCATCACCTATCGATTTAAATAGACCAAACATGAGCCGGAATTTGTCTTTATGAAAGCGGCGAGCAGACCCAAGCTTGTGCTGGCCAGCGGTTCGCCGCGACGGCTGGCCCTGCTTGAGCAGGCCGGCATTGTTCCCGACGCCTTGCAGCCCGTCGATCTGGACGAAACCCCCAAAACACGTGAGCTGCCAAGGGTGCTGGCAAAACGCCTGGCAACGCAAAAAGCGCAAGCCGCGCGGAAAGTTGTTGCAAAAGACCCGGCTCTGCAAGACGCGCTGGTATTGGCCGCCGATACGGTTGTGGCGCAAGGGCGGCGCATTCTGCCCAAGCCCGAAAGGCTTGAAGAAGCCGCCGATGGCCTGCGCCTGCTTTCCGGACGCGCCCACCGGGTTTATACCGCCATTACCCTGACCGGGCCCAAGGGCAAGGTGCGGGAAAAAGTGGTGGAATGCCGGGTGCGGTTTAAAAAGCTCTCCCGTGACGAAATGGAAAGTTACCTCGCCAGCGGCGAATGGCGCGACAAAGCCGGTGGCTATGCCATTCAGGGGCTGGCGGGTGCCTTCGTGGTCAAATTGATCGGTTCCTACACAGGGGTTGTCGGCCTGCCGCTCTATGAGACTTCAAACCTTTTAATCAGCGCCGGATACCCGGTGCATCTGGGCTGGCTGGGATCGATGGTTGACGACTGAGACTTGGGAATTTATCCCCCGCCTACCCCCGAGAACGCGGTTCCAGCTTCATCGGCAGACCCGGCGAGGGCCGTAAGGAAAGCCGCGCCTGAGGCGTCACCTTAACCCCTTCTGGCAGGGTCAGCTTGAAGCGCTGAATGATCGACACCAGAATGATCATCGTCTCATATTCGCCAAACGCCGCCCCGATGCAGGTGCGCGGCCCGGCGCCAAAGGGAATGTGAGCGTATTTCGAACGATTGCGGCTCTGGCCGGGCAAAAACCGGTCGGGAATAAACTGGTTTGGCCGGTCCCAGATCAGTCGGTGGCGATGGATGAGCCACGGGCTGACGATCATATTGGAGCCCGGCTCAATAGCGATGCCGTCGATTTCGTCCCGCCCCAAAACCTGACGCGAAAACACCGGCACCGGCGGGTAAAGCCGCAAAGTCTCATTGACCACGGCATTGGTGTAGACAAGGTCCTTCAGATCATCATGGCCAGGCGCGCGGCCAGCCAGAACGGTCTCGATTTCATCGACAAGGCGCGCCTGGACCTCGGCATCCTGAGACAGAAGATAAAGCGCCCAGCACAAAGTGTTGGCGGTGGTCTCGTGTCCGGCAAGGAAAATCACCGACATTTCGTCGCGCAATTCCTCGCGGCTAAGACCGGTCCCGGTCTCCTCGTCTCGGGCAGATAAAAGCGTTGACAGAAAATCGCCGCGATCGTCCTGCCCCCCAGACCGCTCATCGATCAGGGCGTAGACCACATCGTCGATAACTTTGCAGGCGGCGCGCTGCTTGGCGCTTGGCCGTTGGGACAGCCAGCGCGGCAGACCCAGCATCTCAGCATAATCGATCTGCCGTAAGGCCTCCTGGTATTCGGTAAACGCCTGAAAAACCGGCCGGCCCCTTTCGCCCAGATCCTCGGAAAACATTGAACGGCAGACCACCCGGGCGGTGACATTGGCCATCTCGGCATCAACCGCCACTTCGGCGTCTGGCGGTTTATCGGCCCAGATGTCGACCAGGCGGGCGGCTTCCTCGGCCATATACTGGGTAAACAGCTTGATGCGGGTATGATGGAATGCGGGGATATTGATGCGGCGCTGGCGAGCCCAGATCTCGCCATTGGACACAAAACTGCCATTGCCGACCAAAGGCTTGAGCGCCTTTTGCATGGCGCCGGACTTCCAGTAATTGCCGACATTGGTTACCATGACATGGCGCACGGCATCAGGGTTGTTGGCAACGTACATCCAGCGGAAAAGGTATTTTTCAGCCAGGAACGGGGAAAAATACGCTTCCGGCCGCCAGACCGAGATCACATTCGCCCGCGCCAGATGTAGCGCCCGAAACGGCGTTATGGCCCGGGGGGGGTGTTTGGGCAATGTTGAGCGAAAGGCGGACTTTCGCTTCGGCGCCTTGGTTGGAATGCCCAGTGCCTTGGCCTTGGCGGCGATGGCCTGGCGAAAAGCTGCGGTCACCATGGCCTTATGCTCATGGGCAGTCCCGGCTCGGCCCGCAGCGAGAACCGCGCCACCGGCTCAACCGTTTGCCCCTGGCGCATTCCAACGCGAAAATGACGCATAATGGTAGCCAACAGAATCACCGCTTCGTTCATGGCAAAAGTGGCCCCGATACAGATGCGCGGGCCGCCGCCAAACGGAATATAGGCGAATTTCTGGCGTGGACCTCTGTTCTCGGTCAAAAACCGCTCCG
>QILX01000062.1 GCA_003232175.1 Hyphomicrobiales bacterium
AAACGTGCCATGATGGCCTCCTGCGCTCCAAAGCAGTGAATCATGACGCCGGTGATTTGGGAATCCCCTTAATGGGTCCGTGACCTAGAGCGATGTCGGGTTTTCAGACTAATCCCGGCGACCGAGCGCAGAAGCAGGCTGACAAGTTCTGATTGGCGGTTTGTTTCTGTCTTGGCAAAGATCGATTGCAATTGTGTTTTGGCCGTGTTGCGGCTGACCCCGCGCCGCGCCGCGGCATCCTCAAGGCTGTCGCCCAGAGCCAGAAAATGCGCCAATTCCGCTTCGGGCCGGGAAAGATCGTAAGACGCAACGAATAAATCGATGGCGGCTGTACTGCGGATTGACGGGTCAAAGAGGAAAACGGCGACCGTTGCGGATTCAATTCCGGCGGTTTTTCCGCCCGGCAGCGGGACAAGCAACGCACTATACGGTTTGGCCCTTGAAACCCGTGGAATAACGACAATTCCACCGGATTTTGCACCTAATGGCAAACTGGGATCATAAAGGATTCCAAGCATATCCTGAATAGTCCGATTTGCCTGGGGGTCGAGGAATTTTAGTCCATCCGCGTTAATGGCGATCCCGTCTTTTTCATCCAGTATCCGCTGTGCCGCTACGTTCACAAAAATCGGGTTTGCCTGCCTTCCGTAAAATACGACGCCAAACTCGATCAGATCCAGCATGTTGCTGGACTGAAGCAATGCCTGTTCCAGCTTGTCGAGTCTGGTGTGCAAAGTCATGGCCCGGCAATAGTGGGTGTTAAGAACTGCCATGAGACACAACAGATCTTCGTTGATTTCGGACTGACCAGAAAAGCGTAAGAACGCGCAAATCGTCATTTTATCACGATTTTTGTCTAATATGGAGGCGCCATCAGAATGTATGCCCCAGGGTTCGCAGGTATTTTTGTACTGCTCGCTGGTATGAAATTCTTCGTCCGGGACAATTAGACGGCGCAAAATTGGTGTTCTATCCGGTAACTTCATGATGTTGCTGAATAGGCTGTTGGTTTGGGGTCCGTCATGCATTGTGATCATGGCTGTCACTGCATCGTCGGGAATATTGTGAGAATAATATTTCCCAAATCCGCCCAGAACCGGATTGATTTCCGCCAAGAAAAGGCCGGTATTGTCTGTAGACTTGCTATAAACTTCCAGCGCTCGATCGTGATCGAACTCTTCTCCTATGCAGTCATATATAGTTTCTATAGTACTCAGTAATTGATCAGACATCATCAGGTCCCTTGGCAATCACTTGCATAAATAGAGCCCGGGGAATGAGGTTGTCTGAACAACCCGCTTACCCGAAATTGAAATTTTTCAAACTTTTGACATAAGGAGCGACCATCGTTTCAGGCACGACTTGTGAGGGATTATCGGACTCTTTGAACCGAGGCTCATCGGTATGAATTGTGTCGCGGGTAAGGCCCGTTTGGTTCAATTCCCTGAAATTTTACGGTGTGGTTTCCAGGGACGAAGACGCGCCGAGGCTGGGCAATTGAAAAATGGCGGATGAAACGCGATCAGAAATGGCCGTATTGTGCCTGCGAAAGACAGGGCAAGCGGTGGGGGCGATTTTATCTCCGGAACGACGGCACAACCGGAACCTCAAGCCGCGCGGTTCATTTCAGCGGCCAAGCGGGAGGAGACATTCCAGGGCGCATTACTGTAAGCAAAATGACAATTGAACCAGGGCTTTGCAAGGGGACACAGGCTCTGATCAGGTGCTCATATGCGCCGGCCTGTGACAGACCCAACAGCGCCTGACCATGGGGATTGGCTCTGACCCGGCCCGGGGCTACATTTTGGCAACACCTTCTGAAATCTTGTCCGTTTTCATCCATATGTACGATTATTTGTAGCCCGTCTTTCGATATCAAATCCTGACCGCTGTGGTGTTCACACGCACGAATTTGTATGAGGCCTGATTTCATGAAAAATGTCTGCTGGATAAGCCTTTCTACGCAAGTCGGTCGTGGCTGGTTGGGCACCGGAGCAGCGGCGGCGCTTGTTCTGTCGGTTTCATCGGTTGCGATGTCGGCGGAAATCCTTCTGCCTGAGGTCACCGAGCCGGAGGTGTTTGAATCAGTGGCCGAAAGTCCTTTTGCCGGGTTCTATGTGGGGGTTCATGCAGGGTATTCCTGGGCTGACGCGGGCTTCTTCGGCGCGCCTTATGTTGCCAATTTACCTAATGAAAACCTGTCGTTGTTAGGTCGTAACGACAGCTTCGGCCCCGATGGCGGGTTGTTCGGCGTTCAAGGCGGTTACAATTTCATCAGCCAGGGCAATCTTTTGTTCGGTATCGAGGGTGACTGGACAAATCTGGGCGCCAAGGACCGCGTTTCAAATTCTCAAACCATCCTCGTGAACAACGAGGCATTCGTTTTCAACAGCACCTCCGAACTGGAGCTGAACTGGCAGGCAAGCGTGCGTGGGCGCATCGGTGTTGTCCAGGACGATACGTTGTTTTATGGTACCGCTGGCGTTGCCTTCCTCGATATGGACTGGCGGGAAACCGCAACCGCTTTTGATGAAGATGCAAACGAGACCTATGTGCAGACCCACAGGGGCGGCGACACGCTGACCGGGCTCGCCCTGGGAGGCGGTGTTGAGTTCGCCGTGTCCGAGAAC
>QILX01000090.1 GCA_003232175.1 Hyphomicrobiales bacterium
GTGCTGTTGCCAGTTGGCCAAAGAACTGAAATCAAAGACCCGGTTGGCGTCGCGGTGGTAGCCATATCGATTTCCTATCCTTCCGATTGGATTTTACATATACCACCGCTAGCGGGGGCCTGGCGAGATGTGAGGAGCACAAGAACCAGAATGTTGCGAGCTGTTGTAGTTTGGACTCAATTTTTGATGTCGCGCACCACCGGCACCCAGACCCGTTCTCGGCCGGACAGCGCCATGGCATCGATGACATCCTGGATTTCAGCGGCCCAGCGAAAATCGGGAAATGCCGGCCGACCAGCGCTGATACACTCAATGAACCGGGCCATTTCGATGGCTTTCATTTCATTAAATCCGATCTGGTGTCCTGCCGCCGGTAAAAAGCCGGAATACCCCTCATGTTCAGGGCCGGACAAAATGGTGCGAAAACCATTGATGCGCCGATCAGGCCCGGCCTGGTAGAGCTTCAGCTCATTGAAACGTGACTGATCAAAAACCAGCGTTCCCTCTGTTCCAGTGATTTCGTAGGCCAATTGCATGGCGCGTCCCGCCGCCAGCCAGCTCGCCGAAATGGTGCCTGTCGCTCCCTGGTCGAAAGTCAGCAGTGCATGTGTCTGGTCATCAGTTTCGACTTCCCGCGCCCTGCCGTCTTTGTCCCGGCGCAATTTGTGGACCGTATGCGGCAACGCCATCACCTCGACAATTTCACCGATCAGATACCGGGCAAGGGATACGATATGGCACCCCAGATCCATGGCCACGCCCCCACCATGAGGTTCGTGCCGCCAGCTGAACGGTATTTCAGGGTCGCAACAGAAATCCTCGGCATGGATGCCGCGAAACCCGATGATTTCGCCGATTTCACCGCCGGCGATGATCTCACGCGCCAGGGCCTGGATTGGATTGCGCAGATAATTGAATCCTACCACCGTTGTCACTCCGGCGGCCTCGGCGGCGTCGGCCAGGGCGTGAGCGGCATTTGCGTCCAGAGCAAGCGGTTTTTCGCAATGAACAGCTTTTCCCGCAGCCAGGGCGGCGCGGGCGATGGGTTCGTGCATCGCATTTGGCGTAGTGATGTGGACGACATCGATCCCGGGGTCACTAACAAGCTGGCGCCAGTCCGACGTGGAGCGGGAAAAGCCCAATTCGCGCGCGGCACGGGCGGCGGTATCAGCGTCGACATCGGCGAGCATCTCAAGGCGGGGGCGGGGGTTGAGCCCAAAGGCCTGGGCCGCCGTGGCCAGCGCCATGGCGTGGGACCGGCCCATGAACCCGCAGCCGATAAGCCCTATCCTCAAGTCGGCCAATTTATGATCCCTCCCAGTCACAGCAACCGTTGTGATAGGGTTTGAGGCTTGTAAATGTCCATAAAAATCAGAAGCCGCCATAAAAGGAGATGACGCATGAGCAAATTAAAGTGGGGGATCATCTCTACGGCGAATATCGGCACAGAAAAGGTAATTCCCGGAATAAAGGGCTCGGCTTTGAATGAGGTCGTCGCCATTTCATCACGCAACGAGACCCAGGCTCGCTCCGCCGCCGACAGGCTGGGGATTGCGCGAAGCTACGGATCCTACGAGGCTATGTTGGCCGACGCAGAGATCGATATCGTCTACAATCCCCTGCCTAACCATCTACATGTACCGCTGTCGCTCATGGCTCTTGAAGCCGGCAAACATGTTCTGTGCGAAAAACCCATCGCCATGACAGCCGAAGAGGCGGAAAAACTACTCGGTCGGCCCGAAAAACCCTACCTGATGGAAGCCTTTATGGTGCGCTTTCACCCCCAATGGCTGCGGGCCAGGGAGATTGTGCAAAGCGGCGAAATCGGCGAAGTCCGCAATATCCAGACCGCCTTTGCCTATAACAACACCGACCCCCAGAACATTCGCAACATCCCTGAAACCGGTGGCGGTGCTGTCTACGATATCGGATGTTACGCCATTGTCGCAGCGCGGTTTTTCTTCGGCGCCGAACCCAAACGGGTGGTCTCGGTGATCGACCGCGACCCCAATTTCAAAACCGACAGGCTGACCAGCGCCCTGATGGATTTTGGCAATGGCCGCCAGTCAAGCTGGTTCGTCTCCACCCAACAGGTTCCGTTCCAGCGCATCAATATCTTCGGCTCGAAAAAACGCCTCGAAATCATCATCCCCTTCAATGCCCCGCAAAACGAGGCTACCGTCATCCGCATCGACGACGGCACCGCGCTGGATCTCAGCTCCGCCAAAGCGGAAACCATCCGGTCTTGCGATCAATACGGGGAACAGGCCGACGCATTCGCTCGCGTTGTGCTAGGGGAAGCGCCGCTACCTTACGGCGCGGCAGACGCGGTGCAAAACATGAAGATCATCGATGCGGTGTATCGCAGCGGTGTGAGCGGGGGTTGGGAGGTGGTTTGACCACGGAGCAGTTTCTATATGCAAATGCCAGGGTGACCGCTCTCAGCTAGATTTCCAGTTAAGTTTTGGCGAATGGTTTAGCCCCCCCAGTCTTGCCCGGCTCGACCGGAGGGGAAGATGATGGCCTGGAGACCGCGGGTAAGCATCGCGGCATAAACTAAAAACGATTGACGACAATGCTGAACGTCAAAGCCAATGGATTCCGGCTTTCGCTGGAATAACCCAACTGATAGGTCGCCGGCACATAGCGGAATCCGGTCCCCAGCGGCTCAACGAAGCCCACGGCGGGGAATGGCATGTGGTAACCGGTAAAGGGCACCCGGTCCGCCGCTATCATACCGAAGAGCGACTTGCGGGTGTCCGCCGCCGCCTGCTTGTCGCCATCGAAACGTACATGCCAGTCGGGACGCTCGAGCGACACGATGTAATGGTTGGCGGCGTCGGCGGTGAGCACAAGGCGCTTGCCGCCGCTTTCGATATTGAACGCCATGTGCCCAGGTGTGTGGCCGAAAGCAGGCAGGGAGGTAATGCCCGAAACCACCGTGGCCTCGCCCTTGAGAAAGCTCATTTTCTCTGCCAGGGGTTTGACATTGGCGGCCACCAGTTTGGCTAAACCTTCGGTTGCCCCACTCATGCGGTCGGCGGCGGTCCAGAAATTGTATTCGGTCTCACCGGTCACATAGCGTGCATTGGGAAAGGCGGGTTTTCCGTCTTCCATCAACCCGCCAATATGATCGGGATGGAAATGGGTGATGACAACAATGTCGACCGCCTCGGGCGAAAACCCCGCACCGGCGAGCATGGCCCGCAGTTTGCCCGAATTGGGGCGCCGCCGGGCGCCGTTGCCAGTATCAAACAAAATGAGCTCAGGGCCGGTATTGACCACCACCGGGGCAAAGCTGATCTCCATCCTGGTCCGCGGCAGGAAATTTTTCTCCGCCAGGTCCTGTACTTCGACGGCATCCATATTCTGGCCGAAAATCGGATGCGGCCCGTCAAGCTGCACCGCGCCATCTAAAATGGTGGTGACTTCAAAGTCACCCAGTACAAAACGATAAAAGCTGGCCTGCGCCG
>QILX01000056.1 GCA_003232175.1 Hyphomicrobiales bacterium
CAGATCGATTTTGTCGGGCGCGGCCTCAATCGCCCCGAATGTGTCCTTGCGCATAAGTCCGGTGCCCTGTTCGCGCCGGACTGGACGGGCCCGGGCGGTGTCGCCATGATCAAACCTGACGGCACCGTGGTGCGTATTCTGGCCAGAGAATGGCCGGAGCCACTGAAACCCAATGGCATTGCCCTGCAGGCCGGGGGATCGTTTTTGCTAGCGCATCTTGGCGAGAAAAATGGCGGCGTCTACCGGCTCGATCCAGATGGTACCGTCACCCCGCTGTTGACCCATATCGGCGGCAAACCCCTGCCCCCAACCAATTTTGTCCATATCGATGCAGTGGGCCGCATCTGGATAACGGTCAGCACGCGGCTGGCCCCACGGACTTTGGGCTACCGTGCGAACAATGCCGATGGTTTTATTATCTGCCTTGTGGATGGCAAAGCGCGGATCGTTGCCGATGGCTTGGGTTACACCAATGAATGCTGTGTCGATCCCAGCGGCGGGCATCTTTATGTGAACGAGACATTTGGCAGGCGGATGAGTGCATTCGATATCCAGAACGGAGGCACGCTGACGAATAAAAGGGTAATCGCAACCTTTGGTTCGGGCATATTTCCCGACGGGCTGGCTTTCGATTCTGAGGGTGGGATCTGGGTCACCAGCGTGGTCAGCAACCGGCTGTTGCGGGTTGATCCACGCGGAGATTGGGAGATCGTTTTGGAGGCATGCGACGATGACCACGTGGCCTGGGTCGAATGTGCATATCTTGCAAACAAGATGGGCCGCGAACACCTTGCCTCAGCCGGCGACAGCGCCCTTGGCAATTTCTCCAACATCGCATTTGGCGGTGAGGAATTGCGCACCGGCTTTTTTGGCAGTCATTTCAATGACCGGATCGCGAAGGTCGAACTACCTGTGGCGGGAAAGATGCCGGTTCACTGGAATGTCAGCCTCGGCCCATTAAGCGCATAATCAGAAATTAGGGTAGGAACCGACCATGACTGCTAGCTTTAATTCGTGCCAACAATATCGGACTCGCTATCCAATACATAACCCTGACCGCTAATGGTTTTCAGCAATTGTTTGACTTTGTTGTCAACGAGCTTGCGCCGCAGCCGGTGGATATGGACTTCCACAACATTGGTACCTGGCTCGATATCGAGATGGAAAACTTTTTTCAGCAGCGTTTTCCTATTTACCGGATAAGGGTATCCTGAGACCAGGCAATGAAGAATATCAAACTCAGTAGGACTTAGCTGTACCGGTCGCCCGGAGTACAAGGCCGTGCGTGTGTCCTTGTACAATTCAAAATCCCGGATCGAAATTGAATTTGGCCGTTGTGTTAGCCGCTGTCTTATTGATCTTAAGCGGGCGTGTATCTCTTGCTCGCTGAAAGGCACTGCCGGATAGTAGTCCGCCCCTGCGGCGTAAACATCAACCCGATCATCAGGTTCAGCCTGTGTGCTCAAGACAATTGCGGGAATTGCCGGCCACCGCTCCCGGACATAGGACAAAAAATCCAGCCCATCGCCATCAGGCAGCCAGCGACTGAACATCACGGCCCCGTAGGTTTCATTTCTGAGCTTGAGGTAGGCTTCGCTAGCAGACGAAACCCTGGTGACCCACCAGCCACTTTTACGCAGTGGCGGAAGCAAATTTTTTACGCAAACATCGTCGTGCTCAACAAGCAACAACAGATCCCGATCGGTCGTCATATTACCTGGCTCTCCACTCAAACTTAGATCAGAATGTGAGCCGCATCTGGTAAACCATTACAATAATACTAATAAATTTAAAAGCTGATTCAGCACCATCATTAACGTCTAAACTAAATGTGAAGTGGCACCAACCCAGGCGCTGTGAATGGGCCTCCAAAAAAACAGCGCGAAAAATGACTTTCGCAACCGGATATGGCGAAAAAAGGACCGTAATATGGCGCCCCAGTGACAGCCCCTAGGGCGCTTGGCCGCGGCATTATTTGAGTCCGCTAAGGTCAGGAGATCACGCGCCCGGTGCTCTGAGCCGGAGCTAGTCGGGACTATTTCAGCTAATTTTCCAACACGTAATCAATAGGTTGGCTTGCGCCGACCAAACTCCATTATGCAGCCGATATCATTGCCCTTTTTCTTGACAACAATGTAAGTGCCGCTCTTCAGATTGCCCCAATATTGGACCTTGGAGCCATCCGCACTAATTTCCTCGGAGATCATTGTCTCTTTGTACTTGTTCTTAAGTTCGAGGGCTATTTCGGTGTACTCCTGACAGATTGGTTGCGTCATGATGACGGATTGGCCAAGCATGACAATCCCGGCTCCCAATTCAAGCATGCTCGTCTCCTCGATGCCGCCCGTTCAAACTCGCAAAAACGCGCACAATTATTCCCAAGACCGACTTCCGTCAGTCCCGCCTCCCGACTTACGGCCCTGTTACAAGGG
Source organism: Hyphomicrobiales bacterium (assembly GCA_003232175.1). Taxonomy (GTDB): domain Bacteria; phylum Pseudomonadota; class Alphaproteobacteria; order Rhizobiales; family SZUA-8; genus SZUA-8. The sequence goes on from QILX01000056.1 coordinate 2,433, forward strand.
CAGACCACCGGTCGGTTAGCTCATCACTGAAAACTTGAACTCTCGTCTACACCGGCAAGAACGAATTCGTCGCTCCCGCCAAACAAATTATCCAGACCGGAAGCCGCTTCCGGCAGATGCCTGCCATCGCCCAACCCGATTCTGCAGTCAAGGTAAGGAGCGCGATCCAATCGGGTCAATCCGCCA
>QILX01000190.1 GCA_003232175.1 Hyphomicrobiales bacterium
CCAGCGGCAAACGCGCCCACCGGACCAATGCCCTCAACCGGCCTGAGAGTGAAGAAAAAAACCGGCAGCAATACCAGATGGGGAACCAACAGGACCTTCGCCGGTCCCTCACCCACCGGCAGCAGCATGACCAGCGCGGCGGCGGCGACAAAGAACAATCCAAAGGGCGAGCCAAATACCGGCGGACGAAGGCTCTCCCCTCGCCGCGCCGTCATCTATTCTCTCACCGGTGGATTTTCAACAACCACCTCAACCGCCACCGCGGTCAGCACGACATCGGCTTCACTGCTGCCAGCTCCGGCCACGGTCGGTTTTGTGACGTCCATTAATGCCACGGGCAATGGAGTTTTATCCCGGTCAACATCAACCTGGACGGCGTATTTGAGTATTCGGACGATATCAGCTTCACGTGGCGGTCGGCCAACGGCTACATCGGGCTGGCCTTCCGAGTTAAATCGCACACCGCCGATAGTGAGCCCTTCGGTCAGCAACCGCCCCTCACCCGACGTGATCACCACATCGCCCTCTTCAAGCCTGGCGCTTGCCGGAAGATACATCAGCGACAGCACCGGCCCATTGGTTCCAGTCAACAGGGCCCGGTATCGCCTGGCACCGACAAATACCGGAATGCGGCTGTTGATGTCGGTGACGAGCAGGACACGGGAAGTATTCCGCCCGGTGGATATGATCCGGCCGACCAACCCGGCCTGGCCAAGAACCGCCGACCCGTTTGAGACCCCGCGCGCTGTGCCCGCATTGACGATCACCGAGCGGGAATACGGGCTGCTCACATCGGCAATCGTCCGCGCCGCAATCGATTCAGAGCCGTCCTCGGGCACATAGTCGAGCAGAACTTCGTAAGCTCTCACCTGTGCCTGAACCGCATAAGCCGCGCTCCGCAGGGATTTCAGCTCGCGATTTTCAGCACGTAAGCTTTCATAACGGTTCGCAAGTTCCGAATAGTCACGGGTCGAACGCATCAAAGACCTGACAGATGATATCGTCCGCGATGTTGCCTCCAGTACTGGCTGCGAGGCATCGGTAATCAACCCGCGAACGCCCTCGGCCAGGCGGATATTGGCTTGATCAAAACCAAACAGAAGCAGGCCAACAAAAAACAGCGCGGCATAAAGGCTTTGTCCGCCACCCGATGGAACTGAGGACGACCGGCAGGATCGATCCGGAATTGTGGCCGGCTTTGCGCGTTGAGACGTAAACGCATGTTGCCGCACAATAACCCCTCCCAAACATGCACCTCATATCAAGTGCAAACAGCCAAACCCGCTAGTATACTGAAGAAAGAACATTCCTCATGGATCTAATATTTTCCAATACCATCCCCGTTCCTTGCGCAACACAAGTCAATGCATCATCAGCCACCGTAACGGGCAACCCGGTTGCGTCTCTTAGAACCACATCAAGATTGGACAACAGCGCACCCCCACCCGTCAAGACGATGCCGCGGTCAACAATGTCGGCGGCAAGCTCCGGCGGTGTGGATTCCAGTGCCGAAATGACCGCATCGACGATCTGGCCGACCGGTTCGGTCAGGGCCTCGGCAATGGCCGCCTGCCCTACGGTGATCTCCTTGGGCACGCCGAGAACTATGTCGCGGCCCCGGATATCGATGGACACCGCACTGCCATTAGCGTGCGGGATTGCCGCGCCAACGGTGTGTTTTATACGCTCCGCGCTGGCCTCACCAAGAAGCAGCGAGTGCTTGCGGCGGACAAAATTCACGATGGCCGCATCCATTTTATCACCGCCAACCCGGATCGACCGCGAGTAGACAATGCCGCCAAGCGAGAGAACCGCGACCTCTGTGGTTCCTCCACCGATATCCACAACTAATGACCCGACAGGCTCATTGACGGGCAGTTTGGCGCCCAGCGCCGCGGCCATCGGTTCTTCGATCAGATGGACTTTGCGCGCGCCCGCCGCATAGGCTGATTCCTGAATGGCACGCCGCTCGACCGCCGTTGCCCCCGACGGCACGCAGACAACGATCTGCGGGCTGATGAAACTTCGCCGCTTGTGAACTTTGCGGATAAAATACTTGATCATCTCCTCGGCGATTTCAAAGTCGGCGATTACTCCATCGAGAAGCGGCCGAACCGCCTCGATATTGCGCGGCGTGCGCCCCAGCATTTCCTTGGCGGCCTCGCCAACGGCCAGCACCTCCCGTTGTCCGTCCACTTCGGTGATAGCGACGACGGAAGGCTCGTTGAGCACGATGCCCTTGCCCTTGACAAAAACGAGCGTATTGGCCGTGCCCAGGTCAATGGCGAGATCCGCGGATAACATGTCAAGCAGTCTGGACAGCATCCACATCTCCGCTTCTGTGGCTTGAGGCCGCCGAAAACCGGTGGCACTGCACTGTAATATGACCGTAACATGCTCAAAATTAGACGCGATGAAAAAAGCCGGCACGCAAGCCATGTTATTTGCAAACCCGGCAACATTAAGCGGAGCAAGGCCGCCGACAGGAGCATTGAATAAGGTGGTCTTGAGAGCGGCGTTAGAGCGTTTCCGTTTTTAACGGAAGCGCTCAGGCAGCAAGCGCTGCCCGGCGTGAATGCGCCGCGCCCGTGCAAGGCTCGGTGCATAGCA
>QILX01000026.1 GCA_003232175.1 Hyphomicrobiales bacterium
TTTTAGGCCGCATCGACACGGCGGAACCGGTTCAGAAGCGCAAACGGCGACCCGGAAAGCAAGACATCGACATACCGGTCCAATTGATAATCACCGTTCAGGGACACCCGCGGCAAGGCAGTCAGATGGTCGGCATGTTCGGCAAAAATGACGCCTTTCCGGGTTGTCACCCCGGTCACGAATCCAAGCTGCCGGGCCAGATCAAATTCACGCCGGCCCGCGGCCCAATCATGGCCGTAGGGGTAGGCAATGTGGCGCGGCCGAACGCCAAGGCGGTTCGCCATGGTTTGCGCACCCTCCTCCATTTCGGCCCGGCAAGACCTTAAATCGTGTTTGGCCAAAACAGGGTGACTCACAGTGTGGGCGCCCAGGGACGCAAGGTCGTGTCCCGCAAGCTCGGCCAGTTCGTCCCAACCCATGATCAGCTCTTCGGACAGAGCCTGGGAATTAAGATTGTAACTGTTGCTGAGTTTTGCCAATGCGTCGCTGAACACCGGTCCAGGGGCATTGGAAAACTGATCGGATATCTTTGCGTAGGCGGCGTATTTCTCTTCGATAGTGCGGCAGGAAAAATCACAGCTCCGGCCATCCAGCTCCAGCGAAATTGTATCCTCCGATGCAATCAATCGCTCCAGCAATATCCACCACGGTGCGGTGTCCCGGCTAGCAAAACCACTGGTTACATAAACCGTGAACGGGCAACCATGCGCTTCAAACACCGCCAGGGCATGCTCGGCATTGTCGCGGTAACCATCATCCAGGGTAAAACAGGCAAAGCGCCCGCCAGCGCCGGTTTTCAGTCGTCTCGCCGCCTCATCAAGATCAACCAGCTCAACACCCGCCCCCTTGACGCGACGTATTGCGGCATCGAGAAATTCCGGCGTTACCGCTAAAAACCCATTGGGATCAAAGGCATCTGATTTGGTGCCGGTTGCGCCGGGGTGAACCCTGTGTAACATGAAAATAGTGCCAACGCCGCACGCAATCGGTGTCAGGGCTTTGTAGGCGCCAGAGTAATAAAGCGCATCAAGTGCCTGGCGCAGGCGTGAGGTGGTGGGCATGTTTCGAACGCGGCCCCTGTTTCCGGCGGCGTCAGGCAACGTGCGGTATGTTGCTCTTAGCGCTAATCGCTTCATAAAGCCCGACGCCATCGGTGCCGGCAGTGACCACAATTGCCTCTGCGACGCCAGCGCCGCTGAGGGCCTCGATGGCCGTCCGAAATCCCGGTTTTTCGACGGCTTCCGGCGCCGCGATCAGAAGCGTCAGGTCGCAGTCGGCTGCAAGCTGCACACTATCGGTATCGATCAACCCTCCCATAATGATGACGGTATCAAACCGCGCTTCCAAAGCTCTGACAATCTGGTTCATCCGCGTTCGTGGCAACGGAGATGACAATAGACTTCTGCCACTTGAAATTACCGCCAATCCGCTAAGGGCGCGTGTGGACAGCACTTCATTTAACCCGGCATCTCCGCTCAGAAGATCAGCCAGCCCCAATTGAGTTCCCTGTCCCTCGATGCTTTTGGCGTGAACCACTACGGCGCTTTGATTTTCCACAACCAGAGCACCGGCAACTTCGGAACCAATCTGTGCACCTGCCTTTGAGTTGTCCAACTCAAGAACCGCCAGTTTTCGAATATTACGCCCAGAAACAATCCGGACGATATTCTGGGTCATCCGGCGCATGGATTGAGGTTCAGCGGCGACAGCGAGGGGGGGTGTTTCACTGGCAATCGACACCAAACGGCCGGCATCAAGGTGCAAGGGCACCTTTGCCGTTTCGATCGCGGTCACACCGTCTTCATTGTCCGGGCCATTCCCCACAATGGGCAGGCGCTGGCCCTCTACTCCATGGGTCACCGCGCCACCAGCTGACCTGAACACCGGTTTCGGCGCAAGGAATTCAACCAGAAATGCTGCGACCAATGCGAGTAAAACGGCCGCTATTGAAATAAGCGCCATGAGGGAGCCCTTGGCAGGATAGGTTGGTGTCGAGGCCACGGTCGCACGGGAAATTATTCGCGCGCTGGCGGGCTGAAAATCAAGGTCGCCGCGCGTGCTGGCCTCGCGATAGCGCTGCAAAAAACTCTCCAGAAGATCCCGCTGAGCTTTGCTTTCCCGCTCAAGGGCCCGCAATTTTACTTCGGCGGTCTTGGCATTGGACGCTTCGGTCTTAAAACCATTGAGGCTTTTGCGTATCTCTACGACACGGGCTTCGGCAATACCCGCTTCGTTTGCAAGACCCCTGGCGATTTTCTTGATTTCGGTGCGTATGCGCCGCTCGATATCGGCTTGCTCTGCCCGCACCTGACGCATGCGCGGATGCCCTGGCAGCAAGGCCGAAGACTGCTCGGCGATAATACGGCTCTGGGCGGCCTGAAGCTCGCGTAAACGCTGAATAAGACGCGAATTGAGCACCTCGACGGCGGCATCCAGCCCATCGGATTTTTTAATCAACCGGGTGACCAAAGACGCCCGCGCCCGCGCTTCAGAAGCCTGGGCCTGGGCCGTGATCAGCTGGGTATTGATCTCGCCGAGCTGCTGCTGGTTGAGAGACAGATCGCGCCCGCTTTGCAACAGGCCTTTTCCGGCCCGAAACCGCTCAACCG